>UQNG01000012.1:0-34484 GCA_900542335.1 uncultured Collinsella sp. | reverse complement strand
GCCTCGGCAATTTGGCTGTCACGTGTGGCCCGATCTGCCTGCCGGCACGTTGGCGAGCTGTTCCGGCCCGCTGCTGGCGCGTTCGAGCGAGACGCATATCCATATTCACGGTACGAGTATTCATATCGCTAAGACTTATGGTGTGCCGGTTGAGGAGTCGCACGATGCCGCGTTGGCGGCAGCGAAGTTTTTGGTTGCCGAGCGCGAGCTGATGGACGAGCTGGGCACCGACGAGCCCTGTATCGGCAAGTTTGGTCTGCTGCAGGCCGGTACCGTCTGCAACGCGGTGGCGGGGGAGGCCCATGTTGCCGGCAGCCTGCGTGTGTTTACAGACGACATGTTCGACCGTGCGCGTGAGGGCGTGCGCCGCGTGCTGGACGATGCCTGCGCCGCAACGGGCTGCACGTACGATCTCGACTTTGCCGAGGGCTATCCGCCGGTCGACAACGACCCCGAGCTATTTGCCAATGTCGCGCCTGCCTTGCCCGAGCTACGGCTCGTGGATGAGCCTTTGCTGATTGCCGAGGACTTCGCTTTCTATCAGCGCCATCTGCCGGGCGTGTTCTTCTTGCTGGGCACGGGCGTGCCGGAGGCGCAAGAAAACCCGATCGACGCAGACGGCTGCCCAGCCTATGCGATGAGCGCCCTTCACACTGATACCATGCTCTTTGACGAGGAAACCCTACTCAAGGGCCTCGATGTCTACAAACGATTGCTTGACTTGGAGTGACGATGGAACGACGTCGACAGTCTGCCGTGTATAGTCCGGGTGGGTGCGGGTGCGGCTTGTTGTTGCTCCCGGTTATTGCTGTGAGCATTGGCGTGATGTTTGCGCTTGCTGGACTGGCGGCAGCGGCACTTGTGCTGTTGATTGTGGCCATTGGCGTGACGATTTGGCTCTGCCGCAATCGCGAGCAACGCCGTGCCGACGGTAACACCAATGTCGGCTGGGTCGTCTTCCTGATTATTGCGTACCCGCTGAGCATCAGTTACTTGGCGTTCTTTATCCTGTTGCTCATCAGCACCTTTACTGGGGAATCCGTCACGGTGGGGTAGGCTTCGACAAGCTTCTTGAGGATGAAACGAAAAAGGGGTCGGATGGGCGTTTTGCCCATCCGACCCCTTTCGCACGGTAGTTAATTCGGTCTCCTACTTTGCTGCCTCGCGGCGAGCGACCTCGTCGATCAAGATGGCATCGCCGTGCTTGGCGGCGGCAATGCTCGCGGCCATAAACATGCCCATTGCCGTGATGTAGGCGAAGAGCATCGACGGCGCCACGTCCATAACGATGCCGGAGAGAATCGGTGTCGCCACCTGAGCCGCCATGCTCACGGTGTAGTAGTAACCGGAGTAGCGGCCCACGCTTTGGGAGCTGCAGCACTCCAGAATCATCGTGTACACGCACAGGTCCACGCCGCCCAGCGCAACGCCCATCAACAAAAAGACGCCGTACAGCACGGGCGAGAAACCGGGTGCCAGCCAAAGAAGCGCGGGGCATAAAACCATGATGACGGCGGTGCCCAGGGCGACCTTTTTACGGCCGATTTTGAGCGAAAGATTTGCCAAGGGTACGTAGCTTAGCAGCGCGCCTGCAATCGTCACGATATTGATGATGGCATAGGAACCGCCCTCCATGCCGTAGAACATATCGGCATAGCGGCTGATATTGGTGGTCATGGCGTTATAGCTCATGTAATAGAAAAACGTTGCGGCGAGCAGCATGATGATGGAGCGGCGTACGCCGGCGTCTGCAATGCGATTTTTACCGCCGGCCTCGGGGGAGTCATCTTTGTCAATCTGATCCTCGTCGATGCCCATGGACAGCGATTTCTCGCGCA
This sequence comes from uncultured Collinsella sp., assembly GCA_900542335.1. Classification (GTDB taxonomy): domain Bacteria; phylum Actinomycetota; class Coriobacteriia; order Coriobacteriales; family Coriobacteriaceae; genus Collinsella. The sequence goes on along the minus strand of UQNG01000012.1, from coordinate 32,646 downwards.
TCTTTTCGACGAGGGCGGGCTCACGGACAAAGACGCCGTAGACAACGGCCGACACGAGGATAAAGGCGGTCTGCAAGATAAAGAGCGGGAGATAATCGGGTTTGTCGGCCTTGGGAACCATGACCGAGATAGCGACGAGCATAAGGCCCGTTCCCGCATAGCCGACGATCTTTTCGATCGAGTCCGCCTTGGTTCGCAGTGGGCGAGGCGTAATATCGGCCACGATGGCAACCGTCATGGTGCGGTAGGCGCATATTGCCAAAAGCGTGAGGATAATCGCGCCAATGAGCAGAGGTAGGCTGCCCATGTTGTTGGCAATCGCGATGAGCGGGACGGAGAGCATTGCTACCGCGGAGCCGCCCAAGATAAAGGGCGTTCGGCGCCCGAGTTTGCTTGTGCAACGGTCCGAGAGGATGCCAAAGAGCGGAAGCAGGAACAGGCCAAAGACATTATCGATGGCCATGATCGCGCCGGTGAGCGAGTTGGATAGGCCAAAGGTCCCTGTGAGCATCTTGGGAACGATGCCGTCGTAGACCTGCCAAAAACTGATCATGCCCATAAAGGGTAGGGAGGCGAGGGCGACGGCCTTGGTGTCGAGCCGGGCCGCCCGCTTAAGATTTGGTTGGGTCATGCTGGTTCTCCTGGTCGGTAAAAACGGGGAGGGGCGCTATCGGCCCTCCCGTTCTACAGTTGTTCAAGGTTGGCAAGAAACGCCACATAGAATTCGATGCCGCGCTTGTAGACGTCGACGCCGATGCGTTCGTTGGCGGCATGGATGAGCTTGCGTGCCTCGCCCGAGTAGATAAAGCCGCAGAAGCGGTAGACGCGATCGCAGATCTCGTTGAACTCGCGCGAGTCGGTGCAGGAGTTCTGCACGTAGGGGGCAAAGCCGGCCTCGGGATAGACACCAGACACGCAGCGATGGATGTAGTTGAAGGCGGCATCGTTTTCGTAAGGCGAGATGGGCGCGGGCTCGGTGTAGGGAATCGCCTCGTTGATTTCGACGGTGACATGGTCGGGGCTTACGCCCGAGGCGCGGCACTGCTGAGCGGCGAGCCTGCGAGCGCGCTCAACGGCATCGGCGATGGTCTCGAACGGAGCGATGCGAACGTTGAAATTGGCGCGAGCGATCGGTGGCAGCACGTTATGCGCGTTGGAGCCTTCGAGCTGCGTGAGCGCATAGGTTGTGCGCAGCATGGCCGAGGTCTCGGGGCTGGCGGCCATAATCTTGGTAACCGCGGGGCGTGTGAGCCAGAGGTTGCCAAAGATTGCCTGAAACGTCGCGCTGCTGCGGGCACCCAGCTCGGTCAGTGTGGCCTCGACGGCGGGCGTGAGCTGCGGCTTGCCGGGGTTGGCCGAGATAGTCTCGCATACACGGCAGAGAAGACGGCAGGCATCGTTTGCCGCAGGCGTAGAGGCATGGCCGCCGTCGGCGCGCGCCGTGACGGCAAGGTCGACGTGGCCCTTCTCGGACACGCCTACCATGGCAACGGGTTCGGTGACGCCGAGCGGGGCGTCGGTTGCCACGGCGCCACCCTCATCGAGCACCATGTAGGGATGGATGTTATGCTCGCGAAGCCACTGCACTGCATGGGTTGCAGTAGGTGCGGCGATTTCCTCGCCATCGCTCGAGAAGAACCAGACATCGCGCGGGGGAACGAAGCCCTGGGCAATCAAATGCTCGGCGGCCTCGAAGAAAGCCGAGACGATGCACTTGGTGTCGAGTGATCCGCGGGCCCAGATCTCGCCGTCGAAGATCTCGGCTCCAAAGGGATCGTGCTTCCAGTCTTGGCCCTCGACGGGCACGACGTCCTGATGCGCCATCATGACGATGGGGTCCAAGGCGGAATCGGCGCCAGGCCAACGCAGGAGCATGCCAAAGTCGTCGACGCGTGTGAGCTCGGTGACTTTAAAGAAATGCGGATAAAGTCGCTGAAGCGTGGGAATCCACTGGCTGAAGGGCTCATCGTCGCGCTCGGCGATGTTCTCACGCGAAACGGTGGGGATGCGCAGCAATTCGCAAAAGCGCTCGACGGCTACCTCGTCTGCCTTGTAGGTGCCTGCATCAAGAGGCGCGCCCTGTGCGACCGATACCGATGCTCCCATGGTGGGACTCCTTTCGTGTTGTATATCGAATACGTCAAGATTATCGCCCGCACCGCGCGTGGGAAATGGCGAAACACGTTGTTCATCTGCGGGCGGCGGGTCGGATAGCCTTAGCCGACGATGACCGTGCCGTCTTCGGTCACGGTGATGGCGTCTCCGGTCGACACGGCATCGAGAAACTCATCGCCCAGGTTGTCAATGGTGGGCATGGGGGTGTCGGTCCATACACCCGAGAGGATCGCGCCAGCGGCGGCAAGGCTGTCAATGGGTTTGGAAAACAGCAGGCATGCGGGTTGGCGCCCCATTTTGGTGGCGCAGAAGAGCACCATGCCGCCTGTGGTGGAGCCGATAGTCTGCGGAAGACACAAGGCACATCCCGCCAAAGGTTTGCCGTACAAGTCGGGATTGTTTTGGTCGGAACACGTGGCCTTTTTGTCGCCAAACATCAGTGCCTTCTGAAACGATGCGAGCGTGTTGAGCCCTCCGTGAGAGACAAGTGCCTTGGCGTGGGCAGTTCCGGGGACAACGACGCGGCCGTGAAAGATTTTTTCCATGAGGAGTCGCCTTCCTATTTGATTGGTTTTCCGGTGGTGACGTAGGCGAGCACTTCGTCGTCGGTGTAGTAGCGCGATGCCGAGTACGTACGCAACTTGTTGGAGTTGGTGATGATGGGCATGCTGCCGCACAGCGGGTTGTTGGTGTACATAAGCGGGCAGATGCTCGAGACGACGGCACCGGTAGTCGAGAGGCGTCTGTATGCCGCAGTCTTGCGGAAGGCGTCTGCCACGGATGGGGCGGCGGTCAGTACGGTGGGTACTTGCACGCGGCACTTGCCGGAGGCGCTCAGCCCATCGCAGATGGCGTCTGCCCAATGGGCGAGTTGTGCAGACGAGAGGTGGGGGCAGCCGATGAAGGCAAGCTTGGGGCGTGCGCCCGGGTTCTTCCACATAACGGGGTAGCTCGAGCGGATGCGTTCCAGCTCGGCGTCGTCAATGCGATAGATTTGGGCGTCTAGTGCTATGAGGTGTTCGCCTTGTTCGACGGCCTCGGGCGTGATGCCGTCCACGTGGTAGAGCCCGACAGCGCCGTTCGATGCGCTGGCGGCGCCCATGTCCTTAAGGTAGTCCTGCGTGCCGGGTGTGAGTTCGCGGCCAAGCCAGCGGTCGAGGCCTTTAATGTAAGGGACGTCTTCCATCACCTTCATGCCAATGGCGCTGCCAAGCACTTGCGCTTCGGGCTTGCGCTTACAGTCGACTTCGATGATCCAGGTCGCCTTGCGGCCCTCATCGGTGAGCAGGCCGAATTCCGGGACAAAGCCGGCAATTGAGCCGAACATCTCGATGATGCCGGAGTTGCGATTGCAGCGAGCGCCCAGCACGGAGTTGGCAAAGACCACGGCGCTGCTTTCTGCCCAGCTTAGGATGTCGCCACGCCGAGGTCGATTGCCAACCTCGGGCTGGTAACAGGTGCAGGTGAAAGCATCGTTGTCCAATAGACCCATGCTGCGCAGCTGTGCCTCATAATCGTCTTGTTTGGAATACATAATCTTGAACAGCAGCTTTTGCAGCGGGTTGGCCGGGACGGCGGGGTCGAGGGGCCTCGGGTCGACCGAGAATGACTGACCGGACAGGGCGCCGTCTTTCAGCAGCTCATCCATAAGGTCATAGACTGGACCGAGCATGGAGAGGCCAAAACTTGTGACAAGATGACCGTTTACGCCGGTCACGGGAACCATACGCTCGGCGCCAAAGCATTCGCCGTACATAACGAGGGTCTTGACCACTTTGGCCATGGCGGGGCCCTTGGCGCCGTCGAGCAGGGCTTGTTGTTGGGAGGTCAGGTTCATCTGTGAGCCCATCCTTTCGTGTTAGATATTGGTGCCGAGTCGGTATGCCGCACGGACCGCTTCGAGCACACGGCCGGGTGCAAACCCATCGCCGATGTTATGCAGCTCGTCAGCGGCGTGCGTCTGCTGCAGTTTGTAGAACAGCGCGTCGTCGGGGTGTCCGCCGCAGGCAATGATTACCAAGTCGCAGGTTAGCTCGAGTGACTTCCAGTCGTTGCCGATTTTGGGTGCAAGCGGGTTTTCGACGTTCTCGGGCAAGACCGGTGACCACGAGACGTAGGGGTCGGGAACGTTTTTGTGGCAGTTGCGACTCAAGTGGAGACGCGCACACCTCGATGGGGCTCCAGACTCGCGTTTGCCGCCGACTTCCGCGCGCTCGACGCGTGTCATATTGAGGAGCCGCACATTGCGTCCCCTGAGCGTATGGAGTAGGTGGCCGCGATTTGCCGTGCAGGCGCCCTGCATCATGTGAGGCAGCATTTCAATTACGCTGACCTGTGGTATGCCGTGTTCGACGGTGAGCCATTGGGCAACCTCGCAGCCCACGGCCCCTCCGCCAATGATGGTGACGATTTTGGCGTTGCCAAGCAGCGCGGGTTGGCGCAGTAGCTGCGTTGCCAGCACGGCATGACCCGATGCTGCAAGCTCCGTAAGACCGGGGATGGGCGGTATTGCATTGGAAGTGCCTGTCGCGCACACGATTGCGTCGAAGCCTGCTTTTGCAAGATCTTCGGCGCGTGCTGCCCGTCCAAGTTCGAGTGTCAGGTTCCCGTTGGGTTTTTCTGCCTGCTCGCGCACCTGTCGAACAAGATATGATCGGTAGTTATCGAGGTCGAACTTGATCCGGGCGGCGCTGGCGGAGAGGAGTTTTCCTCCAAGTTCATCTTCGGCATCGATGAGCTTTACGTCGTGGCCACGACGCGCGGCGATTAGCGCACAGACCATCCCAGCGGGTCCGGCTCCTATCACCGCTATGCGTTTGGGTTCTTTGGCGGGAGCGGGTGTCTGGGGCATGAGGTATTCAAAGCTGCAGCGTGGATTGACGGCACACTGCGGATGGCCCCCTTCGACAAACTCGTTGAGGCATCCTTCCTGGCATCCGATGCAGGGGCGAATATCTGCCACGCGACCGGCGTACGCCTTGTTAGGCCACTCGGGATCCGCAAGCAGCGGGCGTCCGAGCATGATCATATCGGCGTCGCCATTGCGAAGGGCACGTTCGGCAATGTCGGGGTAGCCCAACTTACCCACCGCGACAACGGGTACGGGAAGGCCGGCATTGGAGCGGATATTGTCGGCGGCAAAGCGCTCTCGAACGGCGCGCGCCACGGGAACGAAGCAGCCTGCGGGCATGCTCGCAGGCGGGTGGGGCATCCACCAGTTGTCATAGCAACCAAGGTCGACGTCAAAGATGTCTACTCCCGCCGCCACGAGCTCTTCCATATAACCCAGGGTCTGTTCGACTGTGCGGCCGCCGCGCATGCGTCCCAGATAGGTCGAATTCATGACCTGCTCGTCATAGGTTTCCTCGAGTGCAAGCGAAAGGTCGATGCGGTACATGATGGGGTAGTCGGGCCCAACGCGGCGACGGATTTCTTTGATCATATCGAGGCCAAACTGACGCCAATCGGCATAACGTCCGAGCTTGCGATGGTTAAAGGCGGGGTTTCCGAGCTGCTCGATAAGATAACCCTCGTGCCCGTGCAAATAGACGCCATCGATGCCCATGGCATGAGCATCGGCCGCCGCTTGGCCGATATTGTTTACGATACGGCGCAGCTTTTGATCCGAGAGGCGCATGCATGGAATGGCGGGGATGTAGTAGTTAGGCAAGAAACTCGCCGAGACCGGAAACTTTTTTTGCGTGATGAGGCATTGCGGGTTGCCCACGCGGCCGAGTCCGGCCGTAAGCTGGACAAAAATGCGCGATCCGAAGGCATGGACACCTTGGGCAAGGTCGCGCCAGCCTGCCATAACGGTTCGGCTTCGATCGATGCGCGGGAAATAGGTGAGCTTGTCCAGCTCGGTGACCGTGGTATCGATGCCGTGGCTTACCGGTACGAGTCCTGTTGTGATGAGGCCGCAGCCGCCTTTGGCGCGGGCGAAAAAGTACTGCAGCATCATGTCGCTGGGACGACCAGTTTCCTCGCACATGTCGATATTGCCCATCGGCGCCATGACAATGCGGTTTTTGACGGTGAGCTTGTTAATTTTGATGGGAGAGAAGAGCTTGTCAAAAGGATAGAGCTCTTGTGTCATGCGGGACGATCCGCAACCGGAATTTTTGGCGGGCCAGCTGTCGAATGAGTCGACGAGTTGCTGCACCAGTACGTCTTTTCCCAATGAGGTTCCTTTCAGATGTTGACAAGGTAACAAAGCAGTTTACGTCTAAATGTTTAATAGTCAACAACAAAGGAATGAGTTCGGTGAAGGAAAAAAGACTCAATGAGTGCCAGGTGGCAAGCTGTGCTGCGACATTAGCTCCCAGCTAATGAATTTGAGCTCGCTGCCTCCTACGATGTGCTGTGTGCCGGCACGGTAGCCGGATCGTAGGAAGGATGCATAATGGCAAAAGAGGGAAAGAAGCCGATCGGCAAGATCGTTTTGGGCGTCATCGTGGTGCTCGTTGTTGCCGGCGTCGTGGGTTCTATGGGCGGTAACTCGTCTGATTCGTCTACGGGTGATGCAGCAAAGCCTGCCGAACAGACCCAGCAAGTCGAGGAGAAAAAAGAGGCACAAGAACCCTATACGGTTTCGGATGAGGCCGGGGATACGTCTAATCAGTTCGCGTATAAGATCACTGGCACGTTGACCAATAATACGGATAAAGAGCAAAGCTACATTCAGATTGAGTATGTTCTGTATGACGCAGACGGCAATCAGGTGGGAACGGCTCTTGCGAACACCAACCATCTCAAAGCGGGCGGCACCTGGAAGTTCGAAGCGATGAGCACGGTATCTCCCGACCAGGTTGCCAGCTGGGAACGTTCTGACGTGAGCGGTTTTTAACTAGAATTAAAAACATGGTTACTATGCGAGCTGGGGGGTTGAGGCCATATGCCCGATAAGAAGCTAACCGAAGAGTTGCTCAACGAGCTGCTCGATGCTCCGAGTATCGAGGGCTATATCAAAGAGCACGACTTTACCGCCCCGTCGCTTTCGGGGTATCTGAAACAGCTTTTGGAAGAAAAGGGGCTGGAGCGTTCGCGCGTGGTGCGTATGGCCGACCTCAACGAGACGTTTGGCTATCAGATCTTTACCGGTGCGCGGCATCCGAGCCGCAATAAGGTGCTGCAGATTGCCTTTGCCATGGCGCTGACGCTCAAGGAGACCAACCGCGCCTTGACGGCGGCGGGCGTCAATGTCCTCAACTGCAAGGACCGCCATGACGCCATCATCATTTTCTGTATCGATCGTGGCTGCAGCCTGCAAAAGGTGAACGAGGAGCTGTATCGCTTTGGTGAAGAGACGGTGAGCTAACAGCTAGCTGCCGGCGGAAGCGGTGTTCACGATATTTAGAACGTGCAGGGCACGGGCGTCATGGGGCGTCCGTGCCCTGCGTTATTATGGACGCTATGGATACTCAGAGCCCAACATATTCCGATGATGAGCTGACTGCTGCGCTCGCCGGACACCTGGCGTCACTTGAGCGTGATGACAGTTATCGCGTAGACCGTGTGCTCAAGCACTCCGACGTCGAGACGACCGAGCTCGTGTACTTTGAGGGCTCCGGCGGAGGATCTCTTGGCCCCTTTGTTCGCAAGCGCATCGACGCGTCGGCCCAGATTGGCGGGGCGTATGAACGCCTGTTTGCGGCCCAGCATGCTGGGCGACGTTACGAGCACTTGCCTCGGATTGTCGATTGCCGCCGCGTGGGCGACGAGCTTTGCGTGGTCATGGAATACATCGAAGGCGAAACGCTCGGGGCCCTGGTGGGGCGTTTGGGTGCGATGCCCGATTATGCTTGTGAGCTGTTTGGCGCCCTTTGTGATGCAGTTGCGGAGCTCCATGCCGGCTTTGCGTCGGCGGGGGAGATGGCCGCTCCGGTGATCCATCGCGACCTAAAGCCCTCGAATATCATCGTGTCGGGCGCAAACTATACGCCCGATACAGGCATGACGTTTTCATCGCTGGTGATTATCGATTTGGGAATCGCTCGCGTGTGGCGCGAGGGAGCCGATGCCGATACCGTTAAGTTTGGCACGCGTCCCTATGCGCCGCCCGAGCAGTATGGTTTTGGCCAGACGAGCGTGCGCAGCGATGTCTATGCGCTCGGTGCCCTGCTGTTCTTTTGTCTGACGGGGGCCGATCCCAAGCCAGGTCGGAACATACGCGAGCAATGCGAGGCACGTGACGTCCCCGCCTCGCTTGCCGATGTTATTTGCATGGCGATGGCGCTCGATCCGGACAAGCGCTTTGCAAGCGCGAAGGCGCTAGGGCACACTGCACGCGCATCGTATGCGTCGTCCGCGCCGAATGCTGCTTCCTTTCAAGAGCCTCCGGAGCGGCGAGCCGTGTGCCCTGCGCCCGTGCTCCCCACGGATCAGTCTCAGGGTGGATTGCCGTTGGTGCCTGAGCGCCCGAATTTACTCTCCCGCATTCCCGGCACCGTTGGGCGCATTTGGAACGCATTCGTCTATCTTTCGCTACTTGTTTTCTTTGCCGGAAGCCATTTTGCCGTTTTTCATCCTACGGGCGCCAACCAAAACTACCCGATGTGGTTTCTCGCGATTGAGTATTTTATCTTCGTCGACGGTCTCGTAGTGCTCATCCATTTTGTGATGCTCGACAAACGCCGCCTTCGCCGGCGGTTTGAGCTACTCGATAGATACCGCGGTAAAAAGCTTGCAAAGCTCTGGCTCAAGGCTATGGGTGTGCTCTTGTTGGCAATGATTATCATTGTTGCCATTGCAAACGCGACTGGCGTCGTCGATACCTCCGTCGCGTAAAAGAAAAAGGGCCCCAATTGGGGCCCTTTGACGTTGATCTTAGATGCGGTTCATCTGGGTTGCAACCTTGTTGTACCAGTCCTGCCACGTGGGCGGGCAGTACTTTTTGGCGGCTGCCGGGGTAAGCGTGGAGCCATAGTTGGCGCCCAGGTAGGCAACGTGGGCAGAGACGCCCTCGCTCCAGCTACCAAAGCTCCGCCAGCCGCCGCCGCGGGCGCTCCAGCCCCAGGCGTTATAGGAGCCGGCACAATAGAGGCCCTTGCTGCTCTCGATGCAGGCGATGGCGGGAGACCAGCGAGGGTCAACACCGGTGTTCCAGGCTGCCACGGCAAAGTTGTAACCCTGGCCTGCCATGGGGGAGCCGGCGAGGTAGTTGTCGATGCGACTCGTCCACTCGTTGATAAACGAGTCGTAATCGGAGTTGCCGGTATTGGAGTTGTTCACCGTGGTGTCGATAGTGGTGTTGGCGTTATTGGCCTGGCTGTTGGAGTTGTTGCCGCTCACGCCCTCGCCCGAGAGCTTCTCGGCGGCAGCGGCCTTGTCGGCCTCGAGCTTGGCCAGCTCGGCGGCATTCTCCTGCTCGGCCTTTGCCTGGGCTTCGCTGCGAAGCTGCTGGGCCTGTGCCAGTGCGTCCTCGGCGGTTTTCTGCTCGGTCTCGAGTTGGGACTTGGCCTGCTCGAGCTCGGTCTTGTTCTGCTCGAGTTCGGTCTGCATCTTGTTGAGCTCTTCGATCTCGTCGACGCTCGAGCTCGTGATCTGGTTGGTGTACTTGCAGGTGGTGATGAACTCGCCCAGGCTCTGCGCGTTGACCAGGAAGCTCACGATGGGGTTGGTGCCCTTCTGGTACTTATACAGATCGCGCATGGCGGAGCTCGCCTTGGCCTGTTGATCGGGAAGTTCGGCTTCGATCTTCTCGATGCTTGCCTCGTTAGTGTCGATTTGCTTCTGCAGATCCTCGAGCTTGGTGCGGGCTTCGTTGTAGGCACTCGTAGCGGTTTCGATTTTCTGCTGGGCAGCGGAAAGCTGATCCTGCGTTGCCTGCGAGGCGGCATAGGCTGCGACGGGGGAGAGCATCGGCGCGGCCGTCAGTGTAACGGCAAGCGCGGCGCTCGTGATGATACGAGCCGGCTTCGACGCGATGAGCGCTGCGGTGCGATGGTTCGAATGCTGCATCCAGTCCCTCTGCAATCAATCGTAGGTTATAGTTCGAAAGGTATTCTACTACTGCTTTCGACCTCAACTTGAACCTTAAAGGTTCTAAAGGGTCAAGTTGAACTTGAGGTTTTGGTCTTGACCTGCAGTTATAGTGAATTGTTAAGAAACCATAGAGTTCAACTTTAACGTTACGGAACCCTGCGGGCTCGATCATAAGCGCCTGCTTGCCATAGATATGGTGGAACTTTGGGAAGCGGCAGTTTGGCACGCTAGAATAAACCAGTTGCATAAAGACCGCCCATCGTACGGGCAGTTGATGATAGGAAGTTTCCATGGCATTGCAGTTTACAGAGCGCGAGTTTATACCCGTGCTGCTCGGCGGCGATATCAACGCCTATTCGGTGGCGCGCGCCTTCTACGAGGAGTATCAGGTCAAGAGCCTGGTCTTTGGCAAGTATCAGACGGGTCCTGCATACCGCAGCCAGATTATCGACTATACGCCCAATGTGGATATCGACACTATGCCGGTCATGATCGAGACCGTCAACGGCATTGCACAGGCCAATCCCGATAAGAAGATTATCCTCATGGGCTGCGGCGATAACTACGTCGCGCTTGCCGCACAGGCTCAGGATGCCGGCCAGCTTGCCTCCAACGTCATCGCGCCCTATGCGCCCTACAGTATGCTCGAGCAGTGCCAGAAGAAGGAGATCTTCTACGAGCTGTGCGAGAAGCACGGTGTACCCTATCCGCACACGTTTACCTTTACCATGGCGATGCTCAACGCCCAGGGCGAGGCTTCCGCCGAGGTGCTCGACCAGATCGACTTTCCCTTCCCGATGATTCTGAAGCCCTCTGACGGCATCATGTGGTGGGAGCACGAGTTCGAGGGCCAGAAGAAGGCCTACGAGATTGCCGATCGCGCCGAGCTGGAGCAGGTCATTCGCGATGTGTACGCCAGTGGCTACACCGATGACCTCATCTTGCAGGACCGCGTGCCCGGCAACGACGAGTACATGCGCGTGCTTACCAGTTATTCCGACCGCAACGGCAAGGTTCGCATGATGTGCCTGGGTCACGTGCTGCTCGAGGAGCATCAGCCCCATGGTGTCGGCAACCACGCCTGCATCATCACCGAGCCCAACGACGAGCTCATGGGTGGCGTGCGCAAGCTGCTTGAGGACCTTAAGTTCACGGGCTTCTCCAACTTCGACGTCAAGTACGACCAACGCGATGGTTCGTTTAAGTTCTTCGACTTCAACACGCGTCAGGGCCGCAGTAACTACTACGTCACCAACAGCGGCTTTAACGTTGCTAAATACGTGGTGGATGAGTACGTCTATAACCGTCCGTTTGAGCCGGAATTTGTGACGGCGCAGGACGAGGCGCTGTGGATGGTTGTCCCCATGGGCGTCGTTGACAAGTATGTCAAGGACCCCGAGCTGCGTGCGAAGGCGCATCGTCTGGCCAAGGAGGGCAAGGCTGCCGATCCTTCGTTTATGAAGGGCGATTTTGTCTTTAACCGCTGGTTGCGCATGTGGCACACCAAGCTGCGTCACTTTAAGCTGTTCAAGACGTATTACAAGTAGATGAGCGCGGCGCCCGCCCGGTTTGCATCGGACGGGCGCGGGCATGATACGAGCAATTGCATGGGCGTCACCAAGGAGGCGGCGATGGAAAAGCTGGGAGTTATCGGCGGCATGGGCGCTGAGGCCACGTCGTATTACTACGACCAGGTCGTGCGTCATACGGCTGCTGCCTATGATCAGGAGCATATCGACATGGTGGTGCTTTCCAAGTCGACCATGCCCGACCGTACGCTGGCCATCAAGACCGGCGAGCATGCCGAGCTGCTGGCGACCATGAAGGAGTGCGCACAGGCGCTCGAGACACTGGGCTGCGCGCACATTGCCATTCCCTGCAACACATCGCACTACTTCTACGACCAGATTCAGTCGTTTACCAAGGTGCCGATTATCCACATGCCGCGTGAGTCGGTGCGCTATGCCCTGGCGGGCGCGGTGATGGGGGAGTGCGAGTTCGATCCCAACCTGAGCATGCCGTCCGAGCCGGTGCGCAAGATCGGCATCATGGGCACTGACGGCACCGTGGGTGCAGGCGTCTATGGGCGCGAGTGCGAGGCCGCGGGCGTCGAGGTCGTCTATCCCAGCGAGAAGCGCCAGGCCGACGTGATGTCGCTGATTTATGATGACGTGAAGGCCGGACGCGAGCCCGATATGGACAAGTTTGACCGCGTGATGTGGGAGTTCGCCCGCAGCGGCTGCGACCGCGTCATTCTGGCCTGCACCGAGCTCTCGGTGCTGCAAAAGTACCGGGAGATGCCCGAGATTACCCTTGACGCCATGGACGTCCTGGTGCGCGAATCCATCATCCGCAGCGGCGCCCCCTACCGCCTGTAGCCCTCGACCTGCCAAAAAAGGGACAGGTTTATTTTGGTAGGTTTTATCTGGGAAAACAGTAAGGCCTCGGCTCGTTTGATGCGAGCCGGGGCCTTTTGCATTTGTCGGTTGCCGGGGGCGATGGGTTAAAACAGGAAGCCGAGGACGATGAGGGCAATGCTGACAATAAGTATGGCAATGTCCAGGCCCTTGATGGGGTAGCGCTTGTACGAGCTCGCGCGCGTGCGCAGGTAGAAGCCGCGCTGCTCGGCTGCCAGGGCCGTGGCATCGGTTTTACCCACGCTCGAGATCAGTAGCGGCACGCACAGCGGCAGCATGAGCTTGAGCTTCTTGATGGGGTTCTTGGTGTCATACTCGATGCCGCGTGCGGTCTGCGCCTCCATGATGGCGTTCATCTCCTGGCCAAACACTGGCACAAAGCGCAGCGCCGTGGTAAAGGTGAAGGCGTAACGATACGGAACGTGCAGCACCTCGACGCAGGCGTTGGCAAGGTCGTTGAGCTTGGTCACCATGAGCATCAGAATAAGCGGTAGCGCCACGCCCAGCAGACGCAGACAGGCCTTTGTTCCGGTGATGAGGCCTTCATCGGTGACAAAGCTCCACACCACGTTGCCATCGCGCATAAAAGCCAGCTGCAGCACCAGCATGATGAGCGCGAGTGGAATCAGTAGCTTGAGCAGAGCGAGCAGGCGGTCGACGACGCCGGCGTAGGCTCCCAGCGCGAGCGTGAGTGCCAGAAAGCCCAGCAGTGCCACATAGGTGTCGGACAAGAAAATGCCGATGATGATGGCGGCGGCGAGGCCCAGTTTGATGACGGGGTTCAGGCGGTGTAGCAGCGTGTCGCCCGGCATGTAGTCGATGACGTTAACCACGGCGGACCATCTCCTCGGTAATGCGAACGATATCAGTGACCTCACTCACCTGCGTAAAGGCGGGCGAGACGGTGGATGCCAGACGGCGCGAGAGTTCGATGACCTGGGGCGGCTCAACGTAGGCACGCTGCATGAGTTCGATGTTCGAGAACAGCTCGTGCGTGCGGCCGCGGTCGAGGATGCGACCGTTGGCCATCACCACGATGCGCTCGGCAAAGTCGGAGACGACTTCCATGTCGTGGCAGACCATGATTACAGCGCAGCCGCGCTCGGCCATGGTGCGCACGGTTTCCATGACGGTCATGCACTCGCGGTAGTCAAGGCCGCTCGTGGGCTCGTCGAGCACCACGATTTTGGGCTCTACGACCACGACGGAGGCGAGTGCCACCATCTGGCGCTGACCGCGCGAGAGCGAGAAGGGCGCCTCGTCGGCCGGCAAGCCAAAGCGGTCGATGACGAGCTGGGCGCGACGCAGCGCCTCGGCGCGGTCGATGCCGGCAAGCTCCAGGCCAAAGGCGACCTCGTCGAGCACGGTGTCCTTGCAGATCTGGCGGTCGGGGTTTTGGAAGAGGGTTGCGACCTCGCGGGCGATGCGGCTCGTGGGAACGGATGCGGTATCCAGTCCCGTGACGCGCACACTGCCCGAGGCGGGCTTAAGCAGGCCTGTGAGCAGCTTGGTGAGCGTGGTCTTGCCGGCGCCGTTTTGGCCGACGATGCCCACAAGCTCGCCGGGATAGAGGGTCAGGTTGAGGTCGTGGACGGCGGCGCCGCCATTGGGATAGGCAAACTCAACGTGATCGAAGGTGAGCACGGGCTCGGCGTCCTTGGCGTGCGGGCGCAACGACGGTGCGTGCGGTGAGCCGGCGGGTGCCTGAGTGTCGCTGCTTGCGTGTGCGGGGTCGACGATGCCCGTAATCAGGCGCTCGGCCTCATCAACATCCAAACAGGGAGTGCCGCTGGCCAGGCCATCGGCCTCGAGGCTGTTGAAAATGCGCGTGACGCGCGGGCAATCGACGCCGATGGCGCGGAGCTCATCGGCGTGCGCGAAGACCTCGTGCGGCTCGCCCTGTAGCGCGATTTCGCCATGATTGAGCACGAGCACGCGGTTGCAATACTCCGAAAGCAGGGCGACTTTTTGCTCAACGACGACGATGGTGATGCCGAGTGCGCGGTTGGCCTCGCGTAGGGTCTCGAAGACCAGCGTGGAGCTGGCGGGGTCGAGCGCCGCGGTGGGTTCGTCGAGCACGAGCACACGCGGACGCATAGCGAGGATGGCGGCGATGGCAACCTTTTGCTTCTGTCCGCCCGAGAGGGTGGCGATCTCGCGGTCGCGCAGGTCGCTGATGCCGACGGTCTTAAGCGTCTCGCTCACACGTTGCTCGATCTGGTCGTGGGGAACGCCAAAGTTCTCCAGGCCAAAAAGCATCTCGTCCTCGACGACTGAGGCGACCATTTGCGTGTCGATGTCTTGCAACACGCTGCCGACGATTTGCGACACATCGGTGAGCGAAACTTCACAGGTGTCGTTGCCGTCGACAGTGACGGAGCCAAAGAACGTGCCAGTGTAATGGTGGGGTACGGCTCCCGACAGGCAGGCGGCAAGTGTGGACTTGCCAGCGCCCGAAGGCCCGATAATGCCGATAAAATCTCCCCTGTTCACGCCGAGCGAGATATGCTTAAGCGCCTGCTCGGTCTGCGTGCCATAGGAGAACGAGACATCGTCGACGTTGATGATCGTTTCCATGGATACCTTTCATAGTCATCGGAGTTTCTTGAATGACGAACCGTATAAGAACGTCCATGAGCTCGTTGTTTGGGACAGTCTTTGGTGGTGAAGTACGGAGACGGCTTTACGAGGTGCCCCAGGTTGGCGCGAAAGAGGAACGAAGCGTACTTGGGTACGCGAGCGACGAATGAACGCCAAGATGGGGTGGCTCGTAAAGCCGAGCAGGTTAGTTGAGCTTAAGGGCCTTCTGGATGGGCATGTAGAGAGCGCCGACCAGGATGGCGTTAAAGACGGCGGTCATGGCGACGACGGGCAGCATAGCAGCGGCGAGCTCGCCCACCACGCCGAGCATGGCCATCTTGATGACCATGAAGATGACGCCCGAGACAAAGGTGGTCACGAAGGTTGCGACGATGGCGACGGCAGGCTTAACCTGACCGTCCTTGGCAGCAGCGTTGACAATGACGGCCATGAGCATGGCGGCGATGCCCTCGGCGGCAAAATCGACAAAGGGCGAGGTGGTGGTGATCTGGATCACTGCGGCCGAGATCAGGCCGATAACGAGCGCCTGACCGATGTTGGGGCGCACGACCAGGATAGTGAGGCAGAAGGCCGAGATAATGAACTCGGGGCTGATCATGCCGCCCGAGATGCCGGAGATGGCCTTGCCGACGGTGAAGTTGAGGATGAAGCCGGCGGCAAGCAGGATGGCGAGCAAGACGAGAGCGCGGACGTCGAGTTTGCCGCGGTCGGCGGTCTGGACGGTGCGGGGCTGTGCGGTGGTGGTGTTCTGAGACATGGTGAAAATCCTTTCGGAGGGGAAGTGCAAGAGAAGAAAGCGGAGGCGCGTGATGCGAATGCGATTGGGCTCGAGATAGAAAAAGGCCCCCGGTCGAAACCGGAGGCCTTCCAATCACCTAGAGCGCAAAAACAGGCGTGAGGGACTCACTGTCGACCGATCGCATTCGCATCACGCCACCACCAGTTGTTGAGAGACGTCATCGTGTTCTTCATGTTGGTGGCTCCTTTCGTGATACCGTGGCGCGGTCGCACCTAGTTGCTGTTGCGCTGCACTATAGCACAGCGAAGTGTGTGCAGGGAATCTTTTTTGAAAAGATTTCGGCGGCGTTTCCTGCCGGTCAAAAGGGCAGGCTGAGCGGGCGGGATGACTCATGCGACCCCGCCCGTCTCTTGGAACGCAAGGGCCTTAGGCCTTCTTGCGACGATAAAGCACGAAGCCGCAGACACCGATGATGACGACGGCGCCAACGGCCATGGCGGCCATGTTGTTGCCCTCGGACTTCTCCTCGGTCGCCTCTTCCTCAGCCTCGGGCTCGGCAACGTCCTTATCGGAGAGAGCCTCGTCGGCGTAGGTGATGGACTCGACCAGGCAGTCGTTGTCGGCATCGTAGTCACTCGGGACGAACTCCTCGGAGAAATCGCCCTCCTTGAGGTAGTCGCGCATCTCCTCGAGCATGGCCTTGCACTTGACGTAGGTGTTCTTGGTCGCTGCCTTGCCGGCCTTGTTGGCCAGGGCGGTGCGGGCCTCGGTGTCCTCGGCGGCCTGCATGGCCTCGTCGACGGTTAGGTTCTGCTCGATGAGCTCCTTCTGCAGGGCGTCGAGATAGGCGCGGACGCCGGTGGCGCAGCTGTCGCGGTTCTCATAGGCGAGCGTGTTGATGTCCATGAGGACGTAGTTGATGGAGTTCTTGGGCTCCTCGTTGTTCACGACGTCTTCCTCTTCACAGTGATCGAAGGAGACATCCTGATCGCTGAAGTAGGGGCTGACCTCGGTGAGCAGTGCGGAATAGAGGGGGATAGCGACGGAGAACTCGGCGTTGGAGAGCATCTCCCACTGGATGGTCGCGATTTCGGGGTCCATGCCGTGACGGATCTGGAAGGTGTGGATCTCGGTGTTGCGGTTGGAGCCGATGGCATAGGCGCCGTCGGTGTTGGCGTTGAGGCCGGCGACATTCTCGCCGCGAGCGGCGAAGGAACGAATCATCTCAAAGGTGTTCCAGTCGGACTTGCCGGGCTGGAAGAACAGCGGCTGCATCTCGTGGACCAGGGCGCCGGTCGTCGCACGAGCGTCTTCGCGCTCGTCCTTGACGATCTCGTAGTCGGTGCCCTCGGCAAGCGGAGCCATGAAGTAATCGCGGCCCTGGACATAGCGCGACCACTGGTGCATACCGGCCTCGCTAATCTCCTCGCCGTAGGTCTTGGCGACGTCGAACTTGCCGTCGGTGTACTCGGCAAAGCCCTTCTCCTTAGGCATGGACTCGATGCCCTCGGAGTGGAGGCAGTTCTCGGTGTCGTCGAGGTCGACGTCATAGGTGAGGTTGCCGATGTTGGGGTTGAGCGAGGCGATATCGTCGGTGAGCCTCATGGCAATCCACTGATGGCCGGAAAGCGCTGCAAACAGCCAGGTCTCGTTGTTGTCGGCGATGATGATCTGGTCGTTGGAGCAGACGCCCTGCTCGTCAATCAGGTTGCCGAGGAGCTCGACACCTTCGCGGGCCGTGGCACTCTCGCCCAGAATGACGCTGGCGTAGTTGTACTCGCCGATGCCGGTCTCCTCGGTGACGGGGTCGGCTTCCTCTGCCTTCTCGTTATAGGAGGTGCTCAGCGTGGCAGAGCAGGAAACGCCCTTTTCGTTGATGCCAGCCTCGGAATATGCGTCGTAACGATCTTCCCACTGAGAGGGGTTGTCGCGAACGAAGGTGTAGCGGTAGGTTGCGCCCTTGGACTTGTATTCAAAGCCGGACTCGACCGAGGTGTACTTGCTGCCGTCCTTGTGTGCGGGCTCGATGCCAAAGTGCTTGACGTAACGCGGGCCGAAGTCCTCGGAGCGGCCGTAGTACGTGTTGCCGTCTGCCGTGAGCTGGCTGCCTATGTAGATCTGGGTGCAAGCGAGCGCCGAAGTCGGCATAGCCATAATGGCCGCTGCTCCAAATGCAAGGCCGCAGCCAAGCTTCTTGAGCGTGTTGACAGGATGAGTAAACCTCATGATCCCTCCCAACTGTTGAAGCCCCGCGAAATCGTACGGAGCTTCAGCTAATAAATACATCTACTAGCCTAAAGGAAGTGTAAAGAGTATTCATTCGACAATAGCTTTTACTCGATGAGCGTGAAGAAATATACGATGAGCGGATAATAATACTCATTATATGGCTTTAGTTAAATAAAGGCACCCTGCATTTACTATAGCTGAATAAAGCGCCAGACAGTGCTCAAAAAGGAAACTCTCCCGCTGTTTAGGATTTGCATAAACAACGGGAGAGTCGATAACTGGATGAATATCATACCAATGTGGATTTACTTCTTTCGGCGGTGAATCACATTGATGGCGTAACCGACGAGCATGGCCAAGACGATGACGATAAAGCCAATCAGGGGATTGTCGTTCATGGGGTCCTCCTATTTTCCGAGCGGTGATAATTCGTCGACGATAAGATCGAGGCATTGCGGCAGTGCGCGGGCGCCAAAGACGCCGGAGTTGCTGGAGATGATCTCGCCATCGAACTGCATGCCCAGCGATGGCGTGCAGGTGATCTTGGCTTCCTTGGTCTGGATGATCTTAAACTGCGGACGGCCGAGCAATTTGCCAGCGGGGTCGAGCGCGGCGGTAATTACCGTGGGGAGCAGCTGCACCGTGCGTACGGGCTCAATAACGACGATGTCGACCATGCCGTCGTCCATGCGGCAGTTAGGGAATAGGTTGATGCCGTTTTGGATGACCGAGGTATTGCCTGCCATGCAGCAGATGCCGTCGAGCTCCTCGACAATGCCGTCGTGCTCAATGGTGAAGTGTGCCACCGTGGGGTTGGGCGTAGCGAGCGCGGAGAGGAAGTAGGCGATCTCGCCAATGTCGTTTTTGGTGGGAGCGGCCTTCATCATGATCTCGGCGTCGAAGCCCGAGCCGGCGATGATGACAAAGCCGTGGCGCTTCTCGTTACCGTTCTCGTCGAGCCAAAAGAGCTCACCCATGTCCACCTTGACCGTGCGGCCGGCGCGGCAAGCCTTGGCGAGTGCCGCCGCCTCGGGGGCATTGCCGATGTTGTTAAAGAACAGGCAAGCCGTGCCGGAGGGGAAGACGAGCGTAGGGACACCGCACCCGCGCATCTGGTCGAGCACGTTGGAGACGGTGCCGTCGCCACCCGAAACGACCACGCGATCGAACTCAAGAACGTCCGCTACCGCGTCCTCGGGCTCCATGCCATCGCCGATAAAACGCATCACGACCTCGTCGCCGCCCTGTGCAAGGGCGTGCGTGAATGCGAAGATTTCATCGGAGCTGGGACCCGATGCCGGGTTGTGGATGATAAGGCAGCGCATACTTACGTTCCCGTTCTGTGACTAACCGAGTATAGTTGTAGAGCAATGCCGATATCCTACCCGTGTTTTTCGGGCCTAACCTTATTCGATGGGTTGATATGTACATTTCCACACATCAGGCTCTGGTCGACTTTTGCCAGCGCGCCCGCGAGTTCGACGCGATCGCCGTCGACACCGAGTTTTTGCGCGAGCGCACGTTTCATCCGCGCCTGTGCCTGGTCCAGATTGCCACCCCCGCCGAGAGTGTCGCGGTCGATCCTCTGGTGATCGACGACCTGTCGCCGCTTGCCGAGCTTATGGCTGACGAGGGCGTGGTCAAGGTGTTCCATGCTTGCTCTCAAGACATGGAGGTTATGCTCCATACCGTGGGCGCACTGCCGCGACCGATTTTTGACACGCAGGTTGCCGCCGCCTTTTTGGGCGAGCGCCAGCAGATTTCGTATGGCGCGCTCGTTCAGACGTTCTGCGGCGTATCACTTCCCAAGACCGAGTCGCTGACCGATTGGTCGCGCCGCCCGCTGAGCGACAAGCAGATCGAGTACGCGATCGATGACGTCAAGTACTTGATCGTCGCCTATACCGAGATGATGAGCCGTCTGCGCGAGCTGGGCCGCGTGGACTGGGTGCTCGATGAGTTGCGCCCTCTGGCCGACGAGTCGCACTACCGTGCCGATCGCCATGAGGCGTTCCGCAAGGTCAAGCGCATCAACTCGTGTAGCCGCCATCAGCTGGGCATTGCGCGTGAGCTTGCCGCCTGGCGTGAAGACCGCGCTGAGCGCCGCAATATCCCGCGCAAGTGGGTTATGTCTGATGATACGCTGCTAGCCCTGGTTAAGCGCAATCCCGTGCGTGTTGAGGAGTTCCGCAGCATTCGCGGCACCGACCAGCTGGGGGAGCGCGACGTGGATGGCGCGTTGATGGCCATCAAGCGCGGCGCGAGTTGCCCGCACGACCGCCTGCCGCTTATGGTGCGCGGGCATCGCCAAATCTCTCCGGAGCTGGAGAGCGTGACGGATCTCATGTACGCGCTCATTCGCCTGGTTGCCGAGCGCTCGGGCGTGGCGACCTCGGTCATTGCCTCGCGCGATGACCTGGCCGACTACATTGAGCATCCTGAGCAAAGTCCCCTGCGCGAAGGCTGGCGTTTTGAGCTTGTGGGTTCGCGTCTGGACGATCTGCTCTCGGGCAACATGGGACTCACCGTGAAGGACGGCAAAATCGAGCTCCTGTAGGTATATAGTTACGCGGTTTTACCAAACCGCCTAACAGCTCGACGCTGCAAACGGCCGAGAGCGGCAATCTGACGTTCAATCGTCGCTCGCGTACCAAAGTACGCGTCGCTTCTCTTTCACGTCACCTTGCTCGCTCTCGGCCGTTTTCGCTGACATTGCCAAAACATCGATGTTGATTTGCTGGTCAGTCGAATGGGTAGAATGCCTCCAACGTGTAACTCGATTCGGAGGAATTCGCATGCCCTATTACTATGGTTACGGCTTTGGCATCGACCCGCTGTACCTGCTGGTTGTCCTTGTTTGTACGGTGCTTGGTCTTGCGGCGCAGAGCTATATCAACTCGACGTACAAGACCTGGTCCAAGGTTCGCTCGGACGGCGACACGGGTGCTACGGTCGCTCGCCGCATGCTCGACGCCAACGGTTGCAACGCCGTGGGTATCAAGGGCGTGGCTGGCGAGCTTACCGACCACTACAACCCGCAGGATAACAACCTGTATCTCTCGGACGCCAACCGTTCGGGCGGGTCGGTCGCAAGCGTTGCCGTCGCCTGCCACGAGGCGGGCCATGCCGCCCAGCGTCAAAGCGGCTACGCCATGATGAAGGTGCGCACCGCCCTGGTCCCAGTCGTCAACTTTACCCAGAACACCTGGACCATCGTGTTGCTCTTGGGCCTGTTTATGAACATTGCCGGGCTCACGACCCTCGCGTTGATCTTCTTCTCGTTTAGCGTGCTGTTCCAGCTCGTTACGTTGCCGGTCGAGATTGACGCTAGCCGACGTGCCGTGGCGTACATCGAGCAGTCGGGTATGAGTTCCAAGCAGGTCAACGGCGCCAAGAAGGTGCTGACGGCGGCCGCGCTTACCTATGTGGCCGCAGCGCTGACTTCGATCATTCAGCTGCTCTACCTTATGGCTCGCTACAACAGAAACTCCAACCGATAACAAATTGGCTTGGCAGGCGCCGCGGAGATTTGTGTCCCCGCGGCGCTGTACTATGTGTTGGACTTGAATTTGCGCAGGGCCGGAGCCCTTGTGCACGATGACGAAAGGAGGCTGCGTGGCAGGCTGGAATCTAACCGGCAATGCCGTTTCCGCCGAGTTCGACGGCTCGGACGATCAGGAGCGCAAGGAGCTCAGCGTGAGCCAGGCGGTAGAGATCGCTGCCGGTGCGCTCGATGCCATTCCGCAGCTGAGCGTCCTGGGCGAGGTCACGGGTTTTCGTGGTCCTAACGCCCGAAGCGGCCACTGCTACTTCCAGATTAAGGACGATTCGGCCGCCGTTGACTGCATCATTTGGAAGGGCGCCTATCTCAAGCGCACGTTCGATCTGCGCGACGGCATGCAGGTGAGCTTTAAGGGCAGCTTCAATCTCTATAAGGCCACGGGCCGCATGAGCTTTGTCGCTCGCTCGTTTTCGCTGGCGGGGGAGGGCCTGCTGCGTCAACAAGTGGCGCAACTGGCCGAAAAGCTACGCCGCGAGGGCCTGATGGACGAAGCGCGCAAGCGCCGCATCCCGGTGTTCTGCTCACGCGTGGCGGTCGTCACCTCGCTTTCGGGTGCCGTAATCGATGACGTCAAGCGCACATTGCGTCGTCGCAACCCGCTTGTCGAGCTCGTTTGCGTGGGGGCTAAAGTTCAAGGTGAGGGCGCGCCGGCAGAACTCATCGTGGGCTTGCGCCGCGCCGCTTCCATTACGCCAGCGCCCGACTGCATCTTGCTGGTGCGCGGCGGCGGCTCCTTCGAGGACCTCATGACCTTTAATGACGAGGATCTTGCCCGCGCTGTGGCGGCTTGTCCTGTGCCCGTGGTGACCGGCATTGGCCATGAGCCCGATACCTCGATTTGCGACATGGTGAGCGACCGCCGCGCCTCCACGCCCACGGCGGCGGCCGAATCGGTGGCGCCGGCTATGACGGAGCTGGCCGACGTGCTCGAGGCGCGCCATCAGCGTCTGGGCGCCGCGATGGCTTCGATGATCGGGTCGGATCAGGTCGATCTGGAAATGCTCGACCAGCGCGGTCGTCGTGCCTGGGACACCTATACGGCCCGTCTGGGCGATGCACTCGATGCCGCCGCATGCCGCCCGTGCCTCAACGACCCAACGTTTATGGTCGAGCGTCGCGAATCGGAGCTTGCGCTGACTGCTGATCGCCTGTCGGGCGCCATAGCTCGCTCGGTCGGGACATTCCGCTCCAACTTTGAGCGCCTGCCCGAGCGCTTGATTGCAAGCACCTCGGGGCTCGATGGCAAGCGCCATG
Organism: uncultured Collinsella sp.; assembly: GCA_900542335.1. GTDB lineage: Bacteria > Actinomycetota > Coriobacteriia > Coriobacteriales > Coriobacteriaceae > Collinsella. Next base: position 9,746 of record UQNG01000012.1, on the reverse strand, counting down.
CGCTCACGCTTGCGAGCTCCCGTCTGGAGCATCAGGGGCGCACGATGCTCAGCAAACCCGTGTCCGACCTGGGCCGTGCGGCAGCCTCACTCGATGCCCTGTCGCCGCTCAAGGTGCTTGCCCGTGGCTATTCCATCGCGTACAGCGATGATGGGGTGGCTACGAGCGCCAAGACCTTTAAGCCCGGCGACGCCATACGCGTGCGCATGGCAGACGGCAACGTGGCGGCAACGGTCGATACGGTCGAGTAGGTCGCGTTTCACAGCGATAAACCTTTAGGAAAGGAAACAGATATGGCAGAGAAGACCCCGGTTGAGCAGCTTACGTACAAGCAGGCCTCGCAGGAGTTGGAACTCATCATCCGCAGCTTGGAGTCGGGCGATATGGAGCTCGAGGAGTCGCTCGAGAGCTACACGCGTGGCGTCGAGCTCCTCAAGAGCCTACGCACCCGCTTGTCCGATGCCGAGCAGAAGGTCTCGGTGCTCCTTAAGGACGTCGACGGCAACGACGTGCTCGCCGACGGCGAAGCCGCCAACACCGACGACAACCTCTCGTTCTAACCATTCCGACCAAATATAATTACCTTGGTCTGCGAGAAAGGAACCAACCATGTGTGATTGCATCTTCTGCAAAATTGCCAACCACGAGATCCCCTCGACCGTTGTCTATGAGGACGATCAGGTCATCGCGTTCGACGACCTCAATCCCCAGGCGCCGGTCCACACGCTCGTGATCCCCAAGAAGCACTACAGCGACATCGCCGACAACGTGCCCGCCGAGACCATGGGCGCCATGGCTCACGCCATCCAGGAGGTCGCTAAGGCCAAGGGCCTGGAGGACGGTTTCCGCGTCATCTCCAACAAGGGCGTCAACGCCGGCCAGACCGTCATGCATTTCCACATGCACGTCCTCGGCGGCAAGAACCTGGGCGAGAACCTCATCTGAGGACGCTTCTTCCGCGCAATGAAACGGAAGCTCTGGCACCGATAACTTATATATCAACGCAATAAACCCGAGCGCGAGGGCGTTTGGGTTTATTATTGAAGCGTATGTAACCTGGCGGCGCCACACCGCCTGTTAGTAGGGAGACACATGAACGTTCTGGTCGTCAACGCAGGATCTTCGACCCTTAAGTATCAGGTCATCGATACCAAATCCCACAAGGTGTCCGCAAAGGGCTCCTGCGAGCGCGTCTGCTTTACCGGCGGTACCTTCACCCATGCTGCCAACGGCTCCAAGAAGGTGACCGAGAACATCGAGTTCCCCGACCACAAGGTCGCCATCGAGGTCGTCCTGAAGGACCTCGAGGCCAACGGCGTCAAGATCGAGGGCATCGGCCACCGCATCGTTCAGGGCGGTTGGTACTTTGGCGATTCCTCCCTCGTCGACGAGGACGTCCTCGCCAAGATCCGCGAGGTCGCCCCGCTGGCGCCGCTGCACAACAACCCCGAGGCCAACGTTATCGAGTTCTGCCTGGAGCAGTATCCCGACCTGCCCAACGTTACGGTCTACGACACCGCTTTCCACTTCAACATGCCCGAGGTCGCCAAGACCTACGCCCTTCCCAAGGATGTTTGCGACAAGCTGCACATCCGTAAGTACGGCGCCCACGGCACCAGCTATCGTTACATCTCCAAGAAGGTCGCCGAGATGACCAACGGCGAGGCCCGCAAGGTCGTTGTGTGCCACATCGGCTCTGGCGCTTCCCTGTGCGCCATCGAGGACGGCAAGTGCATGGACACCACTATGGGCTTGACGCCGCTCGACGGTGTCATGATGGGCACCCGCTGCGGCTCCATCGACCCGGCTACCGTGTGCTACCTGCAGCGCGAGGGTGGCTACACCTTCGACGAGGTCGACGAGATGATGAACAAGAAGTCCGGCCTTTTGGCTGTGACCGGCGGCAAGACCAACGACTGCCGCAACGTCGAGGAGCTCGCCGCTGCTGGTGACCCCGAGGCTCAGCTCGCCTTCGACATGTTTGTCTACAAGATTGCCGCCAAGGCTGCCGAGATGGCCACTTCCATGTGCGGCATGGATACCCTGGTCTTTACCGCTGGCATCGGCGAGCACGCTCCGGCCGTCCGCGCCGGCGTGGCCGACCGTCTGGCCTTTATGGGCGTCAAGATGGACCATGCCCGTAACGCCCTGCGTGGCGACGGCGCTTGGTGCCTGTCTGCCAAGGATTCCAAGGTCAAGATCTTCGTCATCCCCACGGACGAGGAGTTCATGATCGCTTCCGACGTCGAGCGCATCGTCAACGGCAAATAGTTGCAAGAGGGGGGCTGGACGACCGAGTGCCGTTCAGCCCCTCCTTTGCGCTCGCTGGGCGATATTCTGATAGCTATTTATCAAGATATGATAACTTCTTATTAAAATGCGGCCGCCTTAAGGGGTCTGCGTCGACCGTATTGCACTGCAAAGGAGTCTCATGAACGTACTTGTTGTCAACGCCGGCAGCTCAAGCCTTAAATATCAGCTTTTGGATACCGATACCCGCGAGGTTTTCGCCAAGGGCAACTGCGAGCGTATCGGCTCGGACATGGGTATCTTTGGTCATTCCGAGAACGGTGGCGCCAAGCAGACCGAGGAGGTTCCCTTCCCCGATCATCGCTCTGCTATCGCTCGCGTGCTCGAGGAGCTCGAGAAGACAGACTTTACGATCGATGGCATCGGCCACCGTATCGTTCAGGGCGGCTGGCACTTCGATGATTCCGCGGTCGTCGACGATGAGGTCATGGCTAAGATCCTTGAGGTGGCCCCGCTCGCCCCGCTGCACAACTACGGCGAGGCAGCGGCGATTGAGTATTGCCGCGAGAAGTATCCGGAGCTGCCCAACGTGGCCGTCTTCGATACCTCGTTCCACATGACCATGCCCGAGGTCGCCTACACCTACGCGCTGCCCAAGGACGTGTGCGACAAGTACCACGTGCGCAAGTATGGCGCGCACGGTACGAGCCACCGTTACGAGTGGATGATGGCCAAGGAGATCCTGGGCTCGCGCTGCCACCGCCTGCTTTCGTGCCATCTGGGCAACGGTGCTTCGCTTGCCGCCATCGAGGATGGCGTGTGCCGCGATACCACGATGGGCCTCACGCCGCTTGACGGCCTGATGATGGGTACCCGTTGCGGTTCCATCGACCCGGCCACCGTGTGCTATCTTCAGCGCGAGGGCGGCTACAGTTACCAAGAAGTCGACGACATGATGAACAAGCAGTCCGGCCTGCTTGCCATATCGGGCATCTCCAACGATGCCCGCGACATCCGTACGCGCGCCTCCGAGGGTGACGAGCGCTGCCTGCTCGCCTTCGATATGTTCGCATACAAGGCCATGCAGCAGGCCGGTTCCATGATCGCCTCCATGGCGGGCGTGGACACCATTACCTTTACCGCCGGCATCGGCGAGAACGACTGGTCGATTCGCAAGGCCTTCTGCGACTGCTTCGAGTGGCTGGGCGTGCGCATCGACAACAACAAGAACCGCGAGGCCGTGGGCAACGGTCCGCAGGTCATCAGCGCCGCCGGCTCTTCCGTCACGGTCATGGTCATCCCCACCGACGAGGAATACATGATCGCCCACGACGTCGAGCGCCTGACCAAGAACAACTAACGCATTCGTCTGCAATTGACAAAAGGCCTCCAGAGCAACAGCTCCGGAGGCCTTTCTGCTAACAGGCGGGCGGCGGAAACTCCATCCCATTTCGAACGCGGATTCTGGGACACACTTTCCGTTTGGGGCTGGTTGCGGAAAGTACGACCCACAATAAAGCAAAATTCCGTCCCGCAGTTTCCCAAGCAGCCCCCAAGCGGAAGCCGCATCCCACAATCCGCCTCTAAACCGGGACGCACTTTCCGGCACAACAACCGCCGACCTACACTGCGCATTTGGGATACAGGGTAATCATTACCCGTGCCGCATGCCCATTTTGCTGTAGCGTTAATCATTCAGATTCTCAGTAAAACTGTCTGGCGAGCTGTGGATTGTTTATTTGAATGTGTGCTTAAAGAGCTTTTTAATGCCTATTGCCGTCTACCGATTATAGATGGACAGGTCGCTAGTGATTGTTAGAAGATGAAGCTGGTTTATTTGATTTAAGAGGAGGAAGAGTCAAATGAATCGAAAGCCGTTTACGATATTAATTTCTTTTGCGCTGATTTTGGCGTGCATCGGTTGCGTTGCTGGTTGTTCAACTGGTGCGGGGTCAGCAGATTCGAATAGCGACGAGATGATGAAGCAAACGGTGGCATGCGGCTTAGATGACTCCGTGTCTGCTTCGATGGAGGTTCCAAGAAGTTGGGAGGTAGAAGATGGCGAGGACGGACTGCTTACGATTACGCCTGATGAATTTGATGGCATGGTAATGCTGGGTCTGGATATATACCCGCTTTCAGATTTTAGTAATGATCAGGAGTTGCTTGATTTTTGGGTTGAGAATTTGGATGGAGTATCGTCTGATTGGACCCTGATCAGCTCGAAGTCGGACTCTGCTCCAACATATTTAACGAGTGTCGACATTGATGGAAATAAGGAGCCAAAAGGATATCTTGTCGTTTCAATTACGGGAGACTCTTCGGTGGGTGCTGAGTTGATTGCAGCTAAGGCTGATTGGAGTAAAGCGAAGCCTGTCCTTATGAGTGTTGCGAAATCGTTTGAAGTTGATAGAAAAGATGCCCCTTAATACGGCAGCTCTTCTAGCTCAAATTCTGACAACAAAGATGCCAAATCGGATCTCGGATCTAACGAAGCGGCTCCTGTGGCAAGTTACTCCGCGGGGTCGTATCGTGTGGGGAAAGATATCCCGTCTGGCGAGTACAAGATAATCAGCTCATCAAGATCCGGCTATTACTGCGTTTATCCCGATTCATCGAAGGGCGACATTCTTTCGAACGGCAATTTCAATACGTGTACATATGTTACGGTTTCTGATGGTCAGCTGCTCGAGGTAACCGGTGCTTCATTTGTTGCAATCGCGGACGCGAAACCAACTTCGACGTTGAGCGGAGAAGGCATATATAAGGTCGGACTCGATATTCAGCCGGGTGAGTATAACATCACGGCGCAATCGGGAAGTGGATACTATGCAGTTTTGAGCACGGTGGATGCAAACGAATCCTTCAATATTATTAATAACGATAATTTTGAGGGAAATAGCTTCGTTACTGTTACCGATGGACAGTACCTTGAAATATCTGGGGCTACCGTTGAGGCTTCATAGGAATTAAAGTCTTGAATTCTTTAAGACCCCACTGTTATGGAGCTTCCGTTTTTGAGCGGATCGTTTGCTGAAGATCGCATGGGGCGGATTGGAGTTTCCGGTCCGTCCTATTCATACCGATGACTAGGTATCGGATAGATCGTAGCAGTAGAAGGCCGTACGGGCTAACCCCTGAAAACAATCCGCAGACCAGAAACGCCCCCGTTCGTAGCTCCGGAGGAGCAGAACGGGGGCGTTTCATTGGTCGAGGACGTTTTCAGGGGTTAGCCCGTACGGCCTTCGGGCGAGTGCGTCCGCTACTCAGCCATCTGAGCCTGGACGGCGGTGATGGCCACGACACCCACGATGTCGTCGGCAGAGCAGCCGCGCGAAAGGTCGTTGACCGGCTTGGCGATGCCCTGGAGGATGGGGCCGTAGGCGTCAGCGCCGGCGAAGCGCTGGACCAGCTTGTAGCCGATGTTGCCTGCCTCGAGGTCGGGGAACACGAGCACGTTGGCCTTACCGGCGACAGAGGAGCCGGGAGCCTTGAGCTGGGCGACGGTGGGGACGATAGCGGCATCGAGCTGCAGGTCGCCGTCGATGGCGAGCTCGGGAGCCTTCTCCTTGCAGAACTTCACGGCCTCCTGGACCTTCTTGGCGACCTCGCCACCGGCGGAGCCCATGGTGGAGTAGGAGAGCATGGCCACGTGCGGCTCAACGTTGCCCATGAAGGTGGACCAGGAGTGGGCCGAGGCGATGGCGATCTCGGAGAGCTCGTCGGAGGACGGGTTGATGTTGAGGCCGCAGTCGGCAAAAATCAGCGTGCCGTCAGTACCGAACTGCGGAGTGTCGGTGCACATCACGAAGAAGGCCGAGACCAGCTTGGTGCCCGGGGCGGTCTTGAGGATCTGCAGCGCGGGGCGCAGGGTGTCGGCGGTGGAGTGGCAGGCGCCGGAGACCAGGCCGTCGGCATCGCCCATCTTGACCATCATGGTGCCAAAGTAGGTGGCGTCCATCACCTGGGCGCGAGCCTGCTCGATGGTGACACCCTTCTTGGCGCGGAGCTCGGCAAACTTCTGCGCGTACTCCTCGTGCTTCTCGGCATTGCGCGGGTCGATGACGGTAGCGCCGGGAACGTCGATCTCGTCGGGGTTGCCCAGGATGACGATCTTTGCCAGGCCCTCCTCGATGATCTTGGTGGCGGCGACGATGGTGCGCGGGTCCTCGCCCTCGGGCAGGACGATGGTCTTAAGGTCGGCCTTGGCGGCAGACTTCATACGGTTTAGGAAATCGCTCATGTTACTCCTTACAAGCGTTTCGCTAAGCTCCAGGCGCCCGGCTGTTCACGAATAAACCCGCTGCTAGCGGGTTTACCTTTCAATAATGTACGCCGCGGTGCTTGAGCTTTCCTTGTGTGGCAAGCTCATTATAGGACGCATTAGCGCTATAATCGCTCTGATAAATATGTCTCGAAGAATGTTCGAGAAAAGCCCAGCTAACGAGCACGTGGCTTTTGACAAGGAGTATCGATGCAGATTACCTCAGGCCTGCCTGAAGGCTTTAATGCCGGTGCGTACGACATGATTGTTGTCGGCGCCGGTTATGCCGGTGCCGTTTGCGCCCGCCGTCTTGCTGAAACTATCGGCTATCGTGTTGCCGTTTTGGAGCGCCGTAGCCACATTGCGGGCAACGCCTTCGACTGCACTGACGAGGCGGGAATCCTGGTCCACGAGTATGGTCCGCACATCTACCATACCTTTAACGAGCGCGTTCACAATTTCCTGTCGCGCTTTACCAAGTGGACGGACTACCAGCACAAGGTGCTCGCCAACATCAACGGTACCCTTATGCCCGTGCCCTTTAACCATGCGAGCCTCAAGCTCGCCTTTGGCGATGAGCGCGGCGAGGAACTGTACCAAAAGCTCGTGGAGACCTTTGGCAAGGACGTCAAGGTTCCCATTATGGAGCTGCGCAAGAAGAACGACCCGGATCTTGCCGAGGTCGCCGATTATGTCTATGAGAACGTCTTTTTGCATTACACCATGAAGCAGTGGGGCCAGACGCCCGACCAGATCGACCCCTCGATCACTGGCCGCGTTCCCGTCTTTGTGGGCGATGACGATCGCTACTTCCCGCAGGCTCCTTTCCAGGGCATGCCGCAGGACGGCTATACCGCGCTGTTCGAGCATATGCTCGATCACGATCTGATTGATGTGTTCTGCGATGTGGACGCCCGCGACCTCTTCGAGATCGACGAGACCACCGTCAAGATCGACGGCAAGGTCTATGGCGGCGAGATCGTCTACACCGGTCCGCTCGACGAGCTGTTCAACCTCGACCTGGGCGCTCTGCCGTACCGTACGCTCGACATGAAGTTCGAGACGCTCGATATGGACCAGTTCCAGCCCGTGGGCACTGTCAACTACACCACGAGCGAGGATTACACGCGTATCACCGAGTTCAAGAACATGACTGGTCAGGTCCTGCCCGGCAAGACCACCATCATGAAGGAGTATTCCAAGGCCTATACGCCCGGCTCGGGTGAGACGCCCTATTACGCCATTCTGGAGCCCGAGAACCGCGAGCTCTATGAGCGCTATCTTGAGCGCGTCCAGAACCTGACGAACTTCCACCCGGTGGGTCGCCTGGCCGAGTATCGTTACTACGATATGGATGCCGTGACCAACTCCGCCCTCGATCTTTCGGATGAGATTATCGCCTGCCATGCATAAAGTCATATCATTCGGTATTCCCTCGTATAACGCCGCCAAGGACATGGACCATTGCATCACCTCCATTCTGGAGGGGAGCAATTACGCCACCGATATCGAGATCATCATCGTCGATGACGGTTCCAAGGACGAGACGGCAGCCAAGGCCGACGAGTGGGAGACACGTTATCCCGGCATCATCCGCGCGGTGCATCAGGAGAACGGCGGCCACGGCATCGCCGTCCTTTCGGGCTTGCGTGAGGCGCAAGGTACCTACTACAAGGTCGTCGACTCGGACGACTGGCTCGATGGCGCAGCCCTGTCGACTATGCTTTCGATCCTTCGCGGTTTTGAGGAGCGCGACCAGCGCGTCGACCTGTTCATCTCGAACTATGTGTACGAGAAGGTTTACGAGGGTACGCACACCGCTATTGGCTACAAGTTTGCCCTGCCGCGAAAAAAGATCTTTACCTGGGACCAGATTGGTCATTTCCGTCTGGACCAGAATCTGCTCATGCACAGCCTGTGCTATCGCACGGATGTGCTGCGCGCGTCCAATCTGCCCATGCCGCCGCACACGTTCTATGTAGACAACATCTACGCCTACGTGCCGCTGCCGCGTTGCAAGACCATGTACTACGCCGACATCGACCTCTATCGCTACTTTATCGGCCGTGAGGGCCAAAGCGTCAACGAAGCCACGATGGTCAAGCGTCTGGACCAGCAGTTCCGCGTGACGCGCATCATGATGGAGTCGTTCCATCTGTACGGCGATGTCGAGTCGTCGCGTCTGCGCTCGTACATGATGGGCTATTTCACCATGATGATGGCAATCTGCTCGGTGCTTACTAAGCTTTCCGACGAGGATTGTGCCGACGAGCGCCTGAAGACGTTGTGGAATGATCTGAAGGCCTATGACGAGCGCATGTATCGTCGTGCACGCTACGGTGTGGTTGGCTTCTTCACCAACCTGCGCGGCCGTGCCGGTGACAAAACCACGCTTGGCCTATACCGTCTTGCCTCAAAGATCTTCAAATTCAACTAACTGCTGAGTAATCGCTGCTGATAGGTTGACTGGGCCCCTTGGCCTTTAGTTTGCTACTGCGAACAGTCCTGCTCGCATGGAAAGCACATTAAGTGCTTTCCGGCTCGTGCGGAACTTGTATCAAACTAAAGGCCAAGGGGCCTCTGCCATAAGAATCGATTGTCAGGCAGCTGAATTTGAAGATCTTAGACGCGCGGTACACAGGGGCCTGGGCTGAAAGGAATCTTGTTGAGTAGGTTGCCCGGTGGGTCTTGGTTATGTTTGTCGCGAGTTCCGCACGAGCCGAAGAGCACTTAATGTGCTCTTCGTGCGAGCCAGGGCTGTAGAGCAGCAAACATAACCAAGACCCACCGGGCAACCGGACGAGCTAGTTTACTTCGCGGCGCCGGGGATGCCGTGGGAGGTTTTGGCGGTTTTGGCTCCGTTTACGATGGCGGATTCTAGGGCCCTTACGGCGAGCATGCCCAGCAGGTCTAGGGGAACGGCGGTGCTAGCCTGAGCGCCCAACTTGCCGCTGGCGAGGGTGTAGATGGTGTCGCCGTCGTTGGTGGTGTGTGTGGGGCGGATGGCGTGCGCGTAGGCGTCTGCGGCCATCTGAGAGACTTTGGTGGCCTGGGCCTTGGTGAGCTCCATGTTGGTGACGATGCAGCTGATGGTGGTGTTGGTGCGGTCGAGCGGCATCTGCATAGAGCCGGCGGCGGCAAGAGCGGCGAGCTCCATGTCGACAATCTGGTCGCTATCGGCTGCGGCACGCATGCCGGCGACCCACTCGCCGGTGGTCGGGTCGACGACGTT
>UQNG01000011.1:0-34735 GCA_900542335.1 uncultured Collinsella sp. | reverse complement strand
CGCTTATACGGCGCATTCCCCGCTTAAGGCATCGAGGCGCGCCTTAACGGCATCGGCGGCGATGTGATACGAGAAGCCTTTACCCATCAAAAATCTGACGAGCTTTTCGAATGCACGGACCTCGGGGACGCGACGTTTAGCGAGCAAGGCCGAAGCGCGGGCCAAGTCGTCATCCACGGCAAAATATGCCTCGGGATACCCGGGGATATCGTCAAGCACGACATGACGACGCTTGAGCTCAACCTCGATCTTGCGCTGTCCCCAGCCGCGACGTTTGCGCTCTTCGATAAAGTACGAGCAAAAACGGTTCTCGTCCAAAAACCGATACTCGGTCGCTCGAGCAACCGCAAAATCGATCGCGGGCTGTCGAAAGCCATAGCGCGCCAACTTATCGCGCACCTCGCCCGTGGCATGATCGCGGCGCGAAAGCATCTCGGTCACCATGGTGAGTGCACATTTGCGTTCGATAAGCTGCACCGCCTCGCGAAAGTCATCCCAATCACAGGGAAGATCGGGGCGGTTCTTAACGTACAGGCGCGCCACGCGCACGGGAATCCAAATGGAACGTTCGAAACCGCCCTCGAGATCGCAATCGATATGCGCGCAGGGCTTTTTAGACGCATAACCACTCGAGAACGAAGAGGCCGCCTTCTTATCGGGAAAGACGACCGTAGCCTCGGTCACCGTATACGACATGTCGGCATCCGCTACTCGTCGTCATCGTCGAGCATTGCGGAGCCATCGATGGCGTACAGCTCATCAAACTCCTCGGGGGCGGGCTGATCGGTCAACTCAACCTCAGAGGGGGCATCGTCGTCATACTCAAGACCGCAGGCAAGGCGAACCTTGTGCTCGATCTCGTCGGCGCAATCGGGGTGCTCGCGCAGGAACGTCTTGGCGGCCTCGCGACCATTGCCGAGCTTGTCCTCGCCATAGGCAAACCAGGACCCCATCTTTTTGCAGATGCCGCACTCGACGGCCATATCCAGAATCGAGCCCTCTTTGGAGATGCCGGTGCCGTACATGATGTCAAACTCGGCCGAACGGAACGGAGCCGCCACCTTGTTCTTAACGACCTTGGCACGAACGCGATTGCCGATAACCTCGTCCTTGAGCTTGATGGTATCGATTTTGCGAATATCGATTCGCACGGAAGAGAAGAACTTGAGCGCGCGGCCGCCCGTGGTGGTCTCGGGGTTGCCGAACATGACGCCGATCTTCTCGCGCAGCTGGTTAATGAAGATGCAGGTCGTGTTGGACTTGGCAAGCGAGCCGGCGAGCTTGCGGAGTGCCTGGCTCATCAAGCGAGCCTGCAGACCCACCGTCGTGTCACCGATCTCGCCCTCGATCTCGGCACGTGGAGTCAAGGCGGCAACAGAGTCGACGACGATGGCGTCGATGGCACCTGAGCGCACAAGCATATCGACGATCTCGAGCGCCTGCTCGCCCGTATCGGGCTGGGAAATGAGGACCTCATCGATATCAACACCGATGCGCGCGGCATAGGTGGGATCAAGCGCGTGCTCGGCATCGATAAATGCAACGACGCCGCCCATGGCCTGTGCTTCTGCAAGAATCTCGAGCGAAAGCGTCGTCTTACCGGAGGACTCGGGACCATAAATCTCGACGATACGGCCGCGCGGCACGCCGCCGATACCCAAGGCGGCATCGAGCGCCAGAGAGCCCGTCGGAATAGCCTCGACCTCGAGCTCCGGACCGCCGTCGCCATACCTCATGATAGAGCCCTGGCCGAACTTCTTCTCGATCTCGGCCTTGGTGGTGGCGATCATCTCATCGCGCTCTTTACCCGTCGTGCGTGCATGAACGGTACGTACGGGACCTGAATTCTTGGCCATGAATAGCCCTCCTCTTAACAACCTGAAACGATAATAAACGAACGGCTGTTCGTGGTCAACCGTTCAGATTCATCATATGCACCCGACCATTCCAAAACCCGACCAAACGCCGACCAATCACCGACCAAACGCTTGACCACGCCAATCACAAATACGGGTGTTCGAACAAATTTAAGCCTTGTACCAGCCCAAACGGCAATATCATCAAAGGTCCCTATCTCCACAATTAAGGGGCCCTAAGGCCCCTTAAACCACGTCTAATCCATAGAATTGAGCACGCGGACAATGCGCTCCAAAGCCTCCGTGACCGCATGGGCCCGAACGCACGACCGATCGCCCTCATAATGACAGCGCGCAGACTCGACAACCGGCGCTCCCCCATCGGTCGCGCGATACGCCCAGCCAATATAGAACATACCGGCGGGGTCTTGCTCAGTGCCACCACCGGGCCCAGCGTAGCCCGTTGCGCTCACGGCCACATCGCTCTGATAGAGGTCCAGCGAGCCCACGGCCATCTCGCGCGCCGTCTGGTGCGACACGGCGCTAAACCGATCGAGCGTTTCCTGCTCGACGCCGAGCACGCGATGTTTGATCTCATCGCAGTAGGTCACCGCACCGCCACGAAGCACCGCAGAGGCACCCGGGATATCGGCAATCGTCGAGGCGATCATGCCCGCCGTCAGCGACTCCGCCGTCGACACCGTCACACCACGGGCACTCGCGCGCTCGACAATATAGCGCGCCAGCTCCTCGTTGTTTGCGACGATCTGCAAATAAGACTCCGTCATACCCACCAGGACCTAGACCGAAAAGACGATCTTGCGACAGTTCCAGAAGTACTGGGCGCCCGAGACAATGGTCAAAATCACGGCGATGACGTACAGGAAGCGCGACACCGAATAGACACCGAGCAGCAGCGACACCGGCCCCAGCTGAAGGCCGGCCATCGCAAAGACGCACAGATAGCCGCAGATGGAGACCATCGTGGTCGCCGTCTTGTACTTGCCGAGCTTATCGGCGGCAACGACTACACCGGCAGCACTCGCGACCATGCGAAGGGCGCTCACCAGCAGCTCACGGAACAGGATGATGAACACGGACCACACGGTCACCGCGCCAAAATCAAGGAACAGCAGCAGGGCCGAAAACACGAGCAGCTTATCGGCGATGGGGTCCAAGAACTTGCCAAAATCGGTGATCTCGTTGCGCGAGCGCGCCAGATAGCCGTCGACCTTATCGGTGCACGACAGGATCACATACAAAATGAAGGCAGCGGCGGCGAGCGGGCCGTCGAAGGTGCTCCAGTCCGTACCGGCAACGCTCGCGTGAGACAGGGCCGAAACGATCATGAACACCGGGATAAAGACGATGCGAACGCACGTCACGATGTTGGCGGGCGTCCAAACACTCGTCAGTTCCTTATTGCTCTCGTTTGCCACGACGCTCTCCTACTCCACAACATGACCGATAAGCTCATAGCAGAAGCTATCGGTAAACTCGACGGTCAGAATATCGCCCACGGACGCCTCGCTGGCGTCCAGATGCACCGCGCCATCGGAATCGGGCGCCTGGAACCAGGCGTGACCGATCAGCTCGGCGCCGTCCTCGGTCTCCTCGATGCCATCGACGATCACCTGGGCACGCTCACCCACATGGGCTGCCGTGGCGGCAAAACCGAGCGACTCGGCCAGATCCATGGCCTCCTGGGCACGCTCGAGCTTGACCTCCTCATCGACCTGGCCCTCCATCTTGGCGGCCAGGCTGCCCTCCTCACGCGAGTAGGCGAAAACGCTCGTGTAGTCAAAGCCGACGGTGTCCATAAAGTCGATAAGATCGCGAAACTCGTCGTCGGTCTCGGTCGGGAAGCCGACCATGGCCGTAGAGCGAATCACGATGCCAGGGATGCGCTCGCGAAGGTCGCGGAACAGATCCTCGAGCTCCTGGCGCGAACCGGAGCGACGCATGGCCTTGAGGATGCGCGCATCGCAGTGCTGTACGGGGATATCGATATAGGGCAGCACCTCGGGCGTATCGCGAATCGTCTCGATAAGCTCGTCGGTCATGCCCTCGGGCTGCAGATAGAGCACACGGACCCAGACGTTATGCGGGCGCACAGCCTCGGCGACGGCGCGCAGCAGCTGCGCCAGATTGCGCGGCGAGCCCTCGGCGACGTCCTCGTCGGCAAAGTCGGTGCCCCAAATGCCCGTGTCCTGGCCGATCAGCACGATCTCGCGCACACCGCCGGCAACCAGGTCGCGCACCTCGGAGATAATGCTCTCAGCATTGCGCGAATGATAGCGACCGCGAATGTAGGGGATCATGCAGAAGCTGCAAAAACGATTGCAGCCATCGGAAATCTTGACGTAGGCAACGGCACCCTCGACAGTACGCTTGACCTGCGGGATATAGGCCGCGATCTCGCGCTCCACGCCAAGAACGTCATCGATGACTGAGACGATATCGTCTTCCTCATCGGCCTTCACAAAGGCCGCGACCTCGGGAAGCTCGTCGGGCAGGTCATCGCCGTAACGAGACGGCACGCAACCGCACATGACGATGGGGCAGGCGCGAACGCCGTCCTGCACCTCGTTAGCGAGCTCGAGCGTGGTCTCGATGCTCTCGGACGTCGCCGAGGCGAGAAACGAGCAGGTGTTGACGATAACGATATCGGCATCCTGCGGTTCGAATGCCTCTTCGTAGCCCGCAGCGGTCAAAAGAGAACGCATGCGGTCGGTATCGACCTCGTTCTTGGCACAGCCAAGCGTGATGTAGAGTACGGAGCCCAACGGAGTATCCATGTTGGAGAGCGGTCCTTTCGAGTAAGTTAGCGGTAGTTGGTAAACTGCAGCGGCTGGCCGTAGTCCTGGTCGCGCAGGAACTGAATCACCGTCTGAAGCGCATCCTTCGAGGCCGAGGTAACGCGCAGTTTATCGGCCTCGATGGTCACCTTGACCTTGAGCTTTTGATCCTTGATGTCCTTATTGATCTTCTTGGCGGTCGCCTGGTCGATGCCCTCGACGATATGGCCGAGCACGCGCACGGTACCGCCCGAAGCCGCCTGCGGCGCGTCCCAAGAGACAGCCTTAAGGTCGATGCCGCGCTTGATGAGCTTAGAGCTCAGCACGTCAATGATCTGCTTGGAGACAAAATCGGCCGGGGCATTGATCGTAAAGAGCTTGTCGCCCTTCGAAAGCTCGATGGTGGCGCCGGAGTCCTTGAGGTCATAGCGCTGAGAGATCTCGCGGGTGGTCTGTTGGAAGGCGTTATCAACCTCCTGCATATTGACCTCGGACACAACGTCGAAGCTGGAATCTTTAGCCATGGTTCTTCCTTTCGGTACGGGGAGCCTTAGTAGCTGTCGTACGAATAGTCATCTGAATCGTTTGCAGTCTGGCCGTCGGATGCCGTGTCGGTACCGTCGGTAGATTGGGCGTCGGTGCCGTCGGTAGACTGGGCGTCGGTGCCGTCGGCGGTATCGGTGCCGTCGGCACTCTCACCGTCTTCGGAGTCAGTGGTCTCCTTCTTAGGAACGGTAATGGTCACGCGCGCCACGCCCGATGTCTTGGTGTCGTAGCGAACCTTTTCACCGTTCTTGGTAACCGTGACATCGGAGGGCTTGGACGTGGTGATCTCGATCGAGGACTCGGGCGTGTACTCCTGCTCAAAGGGACCGGTTGCCTGGGCGCCAAAGACCGATTTACCGTCGACCTTGACCTCGATCCAGGCGGTCTTGCCCTTGGCAACGGAGACCTTGACCTTGATAACCTCGTCCTCTTTCTTTTTCGCGTTCGCCTTGGCGGCATCGGAATCGGCAGAATCCGTCGCCTCGTCGGTGCCTTCATCCTCGTCAACAGATTCGGTCGTCTTGGAAGACTTCTTGGTCGTCGTCTTGGTGGCCGCGGGCGTCTCGGGCGTCGACTCGGGTGCAGAAGAGCCGCAGCCACGCAGGAGGACCACGATGAGCAGAATCAACAAAAGCGCCACGGCACCGATGCCGGCGTAGATGATGCGCGGATCGAGTCCATTGTTCTGGGGGGCACGTCCACCGCCGCGTCCGCGATTAGAGCCACCGCGACCGTTTACCTGCGGCATACGGCCGCGACTGCTATCGGGACGACCACGATATCCGCCTTGGCTCTGCGAGCCGCGCTGACCCGAACGCGGCGCAAGCTCGCCACGGTTCTGATAGCCACGCTGGCCAGAGCGAGGCGCCGAAGAGCGTTGCCCGTAAGGCTGCGATTGAGAACGGAGGCGCGGCGTCACCTGCGTGGTATCGGCGTCGGCATATCCACCGTGGGAACGCCCGGCAGAAACTCCGCGATAACCACGACCGGAGTAGCCACCGTCGCCGTAACCGGCGCGGGGATCGCGACTCAACCCGCGAGCGGCGGGAAGCGCACGATCATCCGGCATGGGCGTACTGCGAAAGCGATCTCGCTGAGAACGAATCTCCTCGCTGGAGCCCGTCTCGGTGATATAGCCCGCCTGCGGAGGGCGCTGGCCGTACCGCGTCGAGCGACCACCCTGAACCATCAGAAAGCGTCCGTTATCGACCGACGAACGCGAGTTAACGTAGCCGGCAGCATCCTGAAAACGACCGCCCTGCTGCGAGGTCTCGCGTTCATATGCCATGAGGTCATCAAAATAAGCGTTGACGACCTCGCGCGGGTTAAGCCCCAAAAAGCGAGCATAGCTCGAAATCATGCCCTGCGCATAGCCGCGCGGAGGCATCGATGCAAAGTTACCGGTCTCGAAAAACTCGATGATCTGCGGCCTGATTTTGATGGTGTTGGCGACCTGCTGGATGGAAAGGCCCATCCGGCGACGCTGCTCGAGCAGCATGTCACCAAAGCGTGCACCCATCAGAATCCTCCAAACTCACGATCTTCACGTGCCATCTCGGCGTCGACAGACTCCAACGCGGCGAGCCCCTCCTCGTCCAGCAGGACCTCGCGCGGCTTGGAACCATCGGGCGGGCCGACGACACCCTTTTCTTCCAGCATGTCCATAATACGCCCGGCGCGCGCATAGCCAACCTTGAGGCGGCGTTGCAGCCCAGATGTGGAGCCCAGCTGCGATTCCACCACAATATGGGCGGCCTCCCAGATAAGCGGGTCGTCATCTTGCGGTTCGGCAACGCCCGTGCGAACAATGCCGCCACCAGCCATGGACATGGAAGCGGGCGCCACGGCAGAGAGAATCTCCTCATGGTAGTCGGGCTCGCTTTGCGACTTAACGAACTCGACGATCTCGTTGATCTCGTCGTCCGAAACAAAGCAGCCCTGGATACGGCGGGGCTTACCCCAGTCGACTTTGGAGAACAGCATGTCGCCCAAACCAGTAAGCTTTTCGGCGCCCATCTGGTCGATAATGACGCGGGAATCGATGCCCGTAGCCACGTTAAAGGCAATACGATTGGTGATGTTGGCCTTGATAAGGCCCGTCACCACGTTGGAGCTGGGGCGCTGCGTAGCCACGATAAGGTGAATACCAGCGGCACGGCCCAGCTGGGCGATACGGACGATCGAGGCCTCGACATCCTTGCCGGCTACCATCATCAGGTCCGAAAGCTCGTCGATGATGATGACCAGATAGGGCATCTTTTGCGGCGGGTTATCGTAATGCTCGAACTCGCCGGCGGCCTGCTTTTCGTTATAGGTCGAAATCTTGCGAACGTTGAGGCGCTCGAAGACCTTCAGGCGACGCTCCATCTCGGACACGGCCCACTGCAGCGCACTGGCAGCCTGCTTGGGCTCGGTCACCACGGGCACATAGAGATGCGGCAGGCCGTTATAGCCCGCAAGCTCGACGCGCTTGGGGTCGACCATGATAAGGCGAACGTCCTCGGGAAGGGCGCGCATGAGCAAGGTCGTGATGATGGAGTTGATCATGACCGACTTACCCGAACCGGTGGTGCCGGCGATCAGCAGATGGGGCATCTTGGCGAGGTCGGCGAGAACCGGCGTGCCCTCGGCATCGCGACCGATGGCAAGCTCGAGCGGACCGCCCTTCACATAGGGAAGCACGTCGCCCAGGTTGACGTTCTGACGCTTGCGATTGGGGATCTCGATACCCACAAGCGAGGTGCCGGGAATCGGCGCAAAAATGCGCACCGACTGGGCGGCAAGCGAAAGCGCGATATCGTCCTCGAGGCTCGAGATCTTACTCACGCGCTCGCCCTCACCGGGCTGCAGCTTAAAGGTCGTGACCGTGGGGCCGGCAATCCAGCCGACGACGCGGGCGCTACGGCCAAACTCAAGCAAGGTGGACTGCAGCGACTCGGCAGTCTGTTCCAGCTCCTTGTCAGAAGACGCGGAGGACGCCGACTGCGGGTTGGCATGCAGGATTTCGAGCGGCGGGAGCTTGAGGCCGTCCTCTTGGTCGCCCTCGGCATCGGCATTGGTACCGTCCGCTCCCCCATCGCCGGCTGCAACAGAAGCAGCGGAAGCCGTGGGGGCGGAGGCATCGGAAACCTTGGGATGCTTTAGGAAGTCAGGGATCTGCGGAGCTGCCGAAACGGGATTCACGGCAAACGGCGGCTCGGACTCGTCAGCCTTGTCCGGATCGTCTTCCATCGAAAACTGTCCGGTGACCTGTCCTGCCTTGGCACGGCGACGCGGCAGTAAGGTTGTCTTGGCGGTCTCGAGCGGAGCCTCGTCGTCCTCGTCATCGCCCTCGGTGAGTTCGATTTCGCTATCGGACCAAGACGGGTCGGGCTCGCTCGTGTTGAGCTTGGGCGCGGCCTTGCCCTTCTTGGTATGGCGGCGCGGCAGCAACGTGGTCTTGGCTCGCTCGGCCTCCACGGTCTCGGACACATCGACAAACGGGTCATCGTCCTCGTCGTCATCCAAAACCGAATCGACATCGCCACCCATGACCGTGGTCACGGCGGCGTCAGTTCCCTTCTGACGCAGGATGCTCAGGTGCGGACGGGCGACGCCGGGAACCGACAGGGCCTCTTCGTCGCCCCACGGGCTCGCATTGACATCGGCACGACGGCGCTCGGCAAAATCGGCGGCGCGATCGCGTGCGGAGCGCAAAACGCCGCCCACCGAGAAGCCGATAATGACCAGGCCAACGACGACAAGGCCCAGCAAGACAACCATGGCAATAGGTTTACCCAGGGCGTTTTGCAAGGTACTTGCGATAAAGGCGCCAATGTAGCCGCCCGAGGCGGAAAGGTTCTGCGGCGTAAACATGAGGTCACACGAATCGCTCGTGCCCGGCACCATCAGCGACAGGATAGAGACAATGGCCACAAAGACCACGGCGCCGCCCGCGACCGAGCGAATGTTGAGCGGCGAGTCCTCACCCAAAAAGAGCGTGGCGGCGAACAGCAAGATGACGATCGGCAGCACGTAAGCGCCCAGGCCAAAGCCGAGGTGATAGAAGCCGGCGACAGCAGCCGTCACGGGCGCCGTTGCCGGCGAAATCACGGCAATGAAGGATGCAATCGCCAAAACGGCAATGACCACGCCGGCGATATCGCGATTGGCCGAGGGCTCGACCAGGGGCTCGAACTCATCGAACTCGGACTCGTGGCCCTTATTGGCACGCAGATGGGAACCGGCACCCTTCGCAGATGCCGGTTGGTTGTTGGCCTTATTGCCTTTGGCGTTTTGTGCAGATCCGCGCGCCAAACTAAACCTCCATGACGACCGGGATGATCATCGGACGGGTGCGCGTACGGCTCCAGATAAAGTTGGAGAGCGAATCGCGCACGGCTTTGCGAATGGCATCGGAGCCGCTGCTGGTAAAGCTAAACTTGCCCTTCTCGATCGTCTTCATGATGGCTGCGGAGGCATCCTCGGAGAACTGATCGTCGATGGCAAACGAAACGCCGCGGCCCGAGAACTCGATAGCCTCGATCTTCTTGTGCTTGAGCGAGACGATGGCAACGGCCGTGACCATACCGTCGTTGGCGAGCTTTTGGCGATCGCGCAGGACGATGGGATCGGTGTCACCGATGCGCAGACCGTCGACATAGACGACGCCGGACTCGACGGGCGTGCCGCGCTTGACGATACCGCCACGCATCTCGAGCGTGTCGCCGTTATCGAGGATAAAGATGTGATCGTCCTTGATGCCCATCTTACGGGCAAGCTGGGCATGGGCGCGCAGATGCACGGCCTCGCCGTGAACCGGCATAAAGTAGGTGGGCTTGGCCATGGCCATCAGAAGCTTGAGCTCCTCCTGGCTACCGTGGCCCGAGACATGGACGAGAGCGCGATTCTTATCCCACACGTCGCAGCCAAGCTTGGCCAGGCTGTTGACAACCTGCTGGACGGCCTTCTCGTTGCCGGGAACGGGAGTTGCCGAGAGGATGACGGTATCGCCCTCGTGGATGGAGAGCGTCTTGTGCTCGCCGTTGGCCATGCGGGACAGCGCCGACAGTGGCTCGCCCTGCGAACCGGTGCACATGACAACGATCTTGTCGTCGGGAAGGTTATCGATATCGAAGGCATCGATGATATCGGCATCGTCGATGTTGAGGTAGCCCAGCTCGCGCGCCACGCGGGTGTTGGTGAGCATGGAACGTCCGGTCACGACGACCTTGCGGCCGCACTTGCGGGCGGCGTCGCAGATCTGCTGCAGGCGATGGATGTGGCTCGGGAACGAAGCGACGAACACACGGCCCGGGGCGTTCTTGATGGCGTGCAGCAGGTTGGGGCCGACCTCGGCCTCGGACTTGGTAAAGCCAGGAACCGTGGCGTTGGTGGAGTCGGAAAGCAGCAGGTCGATGCCCTGCTTGGCAAAGCGGCTGATGGCGGCATAGTCGGGCGTGACGCCGTCGATGGGCGTCTGGTCGAGTTTAAAGTCGCCCGTGTGCATAACGGTGCCCTGATTGGTGCGAATAAACACGCCCAAAGCACCCGGAATGGAGTGCGTCATGGAGAAGAAGTCGAGCGAAATGCCACCGAGATTAACATGGCTGCCGCCCTTGACCTCGCGGAACTTGGGCGCGCGGATGCGGAACTCGGAAAGCTTGCCCTCGATAAAGCCAAGCGTCAGCTTGCTCGAGAAGATAGGCACCTTGTTGTTGAGATCCTGCAGCAGGTACGGAAGCGAACCGGTGTGGTCCTCGTGGCCGTGGGTGACGACGATGCCGCGGAGCTTCTCCTCGTTCTCCAGGACATAGGTGTAGTCGGGAAGCACCAGGTCGATACCGGGCTGGGAGTCGTCGGGGAACATGAGGCCGGCGTCGACGAGCACCATGTCGTCGCCGCACTCGAAGACCGTCATGTTCTTGCCGATGCCGTCAAGGCCGCCGAGCGGAATGATCTTCAAGGGAGATGATTTTTTAGCTGCCATAGGTTCGTGTGGTTTCCTTTCTTCGAAACGGGTCTGGAACAACCGACGGGGCGCTTCTGGCAAACCGACCGCCGGGAACGTACAAACATGCACCATAGAGTCGATGCAGTAACCACAGTATGATACCCATTTGCCCACCAACAGACCACCCATGCATCAAAGCCCCATCTGAACCGGTCTATCCCGCCGGCTTCCCGTGGGGCGGGCACTGATGAAGTTTCCTGCTCTACAGTCCTGCTCACGACGGAGGCCACATTAAGTGGCCTCCTGTTCGTGCGGAACTCGCGATAAACTTCATCAGTGCCCGCCCCACGGGAAACCTGCCAAAACAAGACAGGCTTATTTTGGTCGGTTTTATCTGGAAGATGCTGCTGCGGCTATCTACAGATCTGAAATCTGACTACTGAATAGACCGTCTAACTAAATAGCAAGCGGCCTTAACCAGCCCTTTTGCTTGCGCCCGGGAGGGCCGTATATGAAGTTTATCGCGAGTTCCGCACGCAAAGGAAAGCACTTAATGTGCTTTCCGTCTTGCGCAGGACTGTAGAGCAGGAAACTTCATATGCGTCCCTCCCGGGCGCAAGCAAAAGGGCGACCCCTGTCCGGAGTCGCCCTTGTTGAGCTGCTTATGCGTAGCCGTTACTCGGCGTCGTGGTGACGGCGGGGTTTGCGGCCTCCGTTGTCGCCGGGACGGCGCGGACGGTCGCTGCGCTCGGAGCGCTCGCGACGCGGACGCTCACGGCGCTGGAAGTGCTCGCCATCGCCCTCGGAGGAACCCTCAGAGCGAGCCGGGGCCTCGGGCTTGTCGAGACGATCAAGCGAGATCTTGCCGCGATCGTCGACCTCGATGACGACGACCTTGACCTCGTCGCCCACGTTGAGGACGTCCTCGACCTTCTCCACGCGGCCCTTGGCGACGCGGGAGATGTGCAGCAGGCCGTCCTTACCGGGCAGCAGGTTGACGAAGGCGCCGAAGGGCTGGATGGAGACCACGCGACCGGTGTACTCCTCGCCCGGCTCGGGAACCTTGATGATGAGCTTGATGCGCTCGACGGCCTGGTCGACGGACTCGCCGGTGCCGCCGACAAAGACGGTACCGTCCTCCTGGATGTCGACCGAAGCACCGGTCTCATCCTGGATGCCGCGGATGACCTTGCCGCCGGAACCGATGACGTCGCGGATCTTGTCGGTCGGAACCTGGATGGAGACGATGCGCGGAGCGGTGCTGCGCGTGGTGTGGCGCGGCTCGGGGATCACGTCGAGCATCTTCTGCAGGATGAAGGCGCGACCCTCCTTGGCCTGCTGCAGGGCACGGGCCAGGATGTCGAAGGTAAGGCCGGTGGCCTTGTTGTCCATCTGCAGGGCGGTGATGCCCTCGGTGGTGCCGGTGACCTTAAAGTCCATGTCGCCCAGGAAGTCCTCGAGACCCTGGATGTCGGACAGGACCACGGTCTTGCCCTCCTCCTGGATCAGACCCATGGCGATACCGGAGACCGGGCGCTTAATGGGCACGCCGCCGTCCATAAGGGCGAGCGTGGAGCCGCAGGTCGAAGCCATCGAAGAGGAGCCGTTGGACTCCATGACCTCGGAGACCACGCGGATGGCGTAGGGGAACTCGTTCTCGTCGGGGAGCACCGGGAGCAGGGCGCGCTCGGCAAGGTTGCCGTGGCCGATCTCGCGGCGCTTGGGGCTGCCCATGCGGCCGGTCTCGCCGGTGCAGAACGGCGGGAAGTTGTAGTGGTGCATGTAGCGCTTGCCCTCGGTGGGCTCGATGGTATCAAGACGCTGGCCCTCGTTGAGCATGCCAAGCGACAGGACAGAGAGCACCTGGGTCTGGCCACGCTGGAACAGGCCGGAGCCGTGAACGAGCGGCAGATAATTATCCTTCACCATGATGGGGCGAATCTCATCGGCGGCACGGCCGTCGACGCGCTCACCGGTCTCGACGACCATGGTGCGCATGGCCTTCTTCTCGAGCTTCTTGAGCGCCACGGGGATCTCGCGCTCCCAAGCGGCCTGCTCCTCCTCGGTGAACTCGGCACGGATGGACTCCTTCAGAGCCTCGACCTTGCCGATACGGGAGAGCTTGTCGGCGTCGCGAAGGGCGGCTGCCATCTCGTCGTAGTGGGCGAAGATGCGCTCCTGGACCTCCTCGACGGGTTGGTCGAGCGGGTACTCCTTCTTGACGATGGGGCCGTTGACCTGCTCCCACTCGGCGACGAACTCGTGTTGAGCCTGGCAGAAGGCAGCAAGGGCTTCCTGGCCAAACTTCATGGCGGCGAGCATGTCGTCCTCGGAGATCTCCTCGGCACCGGCCTCGACCATCGAGATGAAGTCGGCGGATCCGCCCAGCTCCAGGTCCAGATCGGAGTTCTCGCGCTCCTCGTAGGTGGGGTTGACGATAAACTCGCCGGTCTCCACGTTGCGGCCGATGCGCACGCAGGCAAGCGGGCCCTCGAAGGGAACGCCGCCGAGCGTCATGGCCAGGGAAGCACCCATGACGTTGATGACGTCGAAGGGGTTGACCTGGTCGGCGACGAGCGAGGTAGCGACGATGTGTACCTCGTTGCGGAAGCCGTCCGGGAAGCTCGGGCGAATCGGGCGGTCGATCATGCGCGCGGTGAGCGTGGCCTTCTCGCTGGGACGGCCCTCACGCTTGAGGTAGCCACCCGGAATGCGGCCGGCGGCGTACATCTTCTCGTTGAAGTCGACGGTCAGCGGGAAGAAATCGTAGTTCTTACGCTCCTTGGAGACGACCACGGTGTCGAGCATCGTGGTGTCGCCCTGCTTGACCAGGCACGCGCCGGTGGCCTGCTTGGCAAGCTCGCCGGACTCAAAGGTGTAGGTCTTGCCGTACAGCTCAAAGGTCTTGGATACGAGTGTCATTGTTCTCCTTTACCCCACAGGCCCCTTGCCTGCGGGCTTCTCATGTGACGCGGGCCCCCTGCCCCCGCCACGCTTCAGAGCGTGATTGTTCACGCCCTTACACAAAAAGAGCGCCCCGCTGCGCAGGACGCTCTTAGCATGTACAAATCCTTACTGGATGTTGTCGCGGATGCCCAGAGCCTTGATGAGCTCACGGTACTCGACGATGTCGTTCTTCTTGATGTAGGAGAGAAGACGACGACGGCGGCCGACGAGCATGAGCAGGCCACGACGAGTGTGGAAGTCCTTCTGGTGGGACTTCATGTGCTCGGTCAGCTCCTTGATGCGCTCGGACAGGATGGCGACCTGAACCTTGGGGTTGCCGGTGTCGACCGGGGTGTTACCGAACTGGGCAGTCAGCTCAGCCTTGCGCTCTTTGGAAACAGTCATTGTTTCACCTTTCGTTTCTTGTCGCCCGCGGGCGACATTATTCGCCTCGGACTGGGAAGCCGCCGGTGGAGCGAGCATCCAAGGTCGAGGTACCAACAGGTCGGTATGTTACCACAAGCAGCCCACGCCTGCGCATCATCACCGACCCAACATGAATTCCATCGCACGGAGGCGCTGATCGGTGTGCGTCGCAGCCCAAACATGCGAAAGCCCCAACAAAAAGGCAGCGGTATGGGGATCGACCCTCTCGGCCATGAGTGCATCGAAGGTCATGGACATGAGGGCGCGCAGCCACGCGACCTCACCGGTCGACACCAACTCGGCACCCGGAACGCTCGACGCGCACGACCCGCACATGAGACCGCCCGCCCGGGGAGAAAAATACGACAGCATGGGGTCTCCGCACAGCACACAGGCCGAAAAATCGGGTCGATAGCCAACATGCGACAGCAGCTTAAAGACATATGCAGCCACAAGTAGATCCATATGCGCCGTGTCGAGCCCGCTGCCCACCAGGGCAAGCGCTCGCTGCGTGATGGCAAAGGTAAATGGATCCTCGGCGTCCTCAAACGAGCACACGCGCGCGACCTCGGCGATCGCGCTCGCGGCGCAGGTCGCCTCGTAATCGGGCGCAGCGCCGAGCGGCGCCTCCATAAGCTCGGCCTGGGAAACCACGTCAAGCGACCGTCCATGCGCGAGCAGCATATCGACGGTACAGAATAGCTCGCAGCGCGCCGCCAGGCGCCCACCGGGTTTGCGGGCGCCCTTTGCCACGGCGCGAACCTGCCGACCCCGCTCGTCAAGCATCGTCAGGATCAGGTCCGTCTCTTTGAGCTTCGTCTTGTCGAGGACGAGCACCTTCGTGCGATATGTCCGGGAGCCAGCCATGCGCGCCGCGCGCCCTTAGTCCTCGGCATTGTAGCCAAAGCGGCGAATCTGGGCCTCATCGTCACGCCAGCCGGCCTTGACCTTCACGTCCAGCTCCAAAAAGACCTGCGTGCCAAAGATGCGCTCAAGATCGCGACGGGCGTCGATACCGATATGTTTGATCATTTCGCCGCCCTTGCCAATGATGATGCCCTTTTGGCCCTCGCGCTCGACGTAAATGGTGGCGTGCACGCGCAGCACCTTCTTGGTCTGCTCGAGCGCATCGCAGATAACGCCAACGGAGTGCGGAATCTCATCACGGGTGCGACGCAAGACCTTCTCGCGCACAAACTCGGCAACGAGCGTCTCGTCGGAAGCGTCGGTACCCATGTCCTCGGGGAACCAACGCGGGCCCTCGGGCAAAAAGTGCGCAACGGTCTCGATAAAGGCATCGACGTTGAAGTTCTTAACCGACGACGTCACGATCTCATCGTCATATTCCATGAGCTCGTGGGCTGCCTTAAGCTGCTCCATGACCTGTGCGGGGTCGGCCTCATCGGCCTTGGTGAGCACCAGGACCTTCTTGGAACGGGCGTTTTTGACGCGTTCGGCAACCCAGGCGTCTCCCCTGCCGATCGGCTTGGTGGCATCAATCAAAAACGCGACGACATCGACATCGTTCAGCTCGAACAGCGCGCTCTTGTTGAGCTCGGACCCCAGACCGTCCTTGGGCTTATGAATACCCGGGGTATCGACAAAGACCAGCTGGTAGCCGGGACGGTTGACGACGGCGCGCATGCGGCGGCGGGTCGTCTGGGCCACCGGCGAGGTGATGGCAACCTTTTTGCCGTAGCAGGCGTTGAGCAGCGTAGACTTACCGGCGTTGGGACGGCCGACAAGCGCCACGAAACCGCTGCGGAAACCGGGCTCAACGTCGCCAAAGCCCGCGAGGCTGTCGTCCTCGTCGCACAGGGCGTCAAGCTCCTCGTCGCTCATGCCCTCAAACGGGTCGAATTCCTCGACATCCTCATGGGCCTCGTTCGCTTCGGTATCCACCGCATCCAGGGACTCGTCGTCCAGGGTTTCATCAATAGGCTGCATAGTGTCGGACATGAAAATCCCTTTCTAAATAAAGCCGAGCGCGTGGGCAAATACCAGCAAGCCCACAATCGCGGCGGTGATGGAAAGTACGTATACGGAGGCGGCGGCGATATCCTTCGCACGCTTTGCCAGCGGATGGAGCTCCTGGGTCGCCAGATCGACAATCGCCTCCATGGCGGTGTTGCACAGCTCGCCGTGAATCACCAGGCCACAACAGATGATAACCGTGGCCCACTCGGCAATATCGAGCCCCACAATGCAGCCGGCAATAACGGTGCACACGCCCGCTACGAGCATGACCTTAATGTTGCGCTCGGTCTTGACGGCGGTGACGAAGCCCTCCAAGGCGTAGGAAAACGACTTTAAGAAGGATGGATGATCCTTGTTCGATCCGGGAATCATAGACGGCTCCTAGTCGTGGGCGTGGTTGGTGATGGGGCCGACGTGGACCAGCTTGGGGTCCTCGCCGCGCTCGAGCGCCAGATCGCGCAGGATGGCATCCTCGCGGGCCTCCATGGCCTCAGCCTCGTCGTCCTCGATATGGTCATACCCCAGCAGGTGCAGCATGCCATGAACGAGCATCAGACGGCACTCGTCGGCAGGGCTATTGCCAAAGCCGGGGGCCTGACGGGCAATGACCTGCGGGGCCAAGATGATATCGCCGAGCTCGAGCGTCTCGTCGGCGGGAATATCCTCGTCAAAGGCCGAGTCGCATTCAAACGAGAGGACATCGGTGGTGCGGTCGATACCGCGCCACTCGTGGTTGAGCTCGTGCATCTCGTCCTCATCGACATATGAAAGGGAAATCTCGACTTCACGCTCAACGCCCTCGGCGGCAAGCACGACCTCGCAGATGTGCTCTACCTCCTGCGCGTCGAGCAGCGTATCGAGCTCGGCATCGTTGCTGATCAATACACTCAACGGGACTCCTTTCGGTCGTGCACGCGTTTCTCGCGCACATCATCATAAGCATCGTACGCCTCGACGATACGCCCCACCAAGGCATGGCGCACCACGTCGGCACGCTCGAGGTGAGAAAATGCGACATCGTCGACACGGCCTAAAATCTGCTCGACGTCGGCAAGACCGCCGCGACGACCCACCAGGTCGCGCTGACTCAGGTCGCCGGTAATCACAAACTTGGAGTTAAAGCCCAGGCGCGTCAGGAACATCTTCATCTGCTCGGGCGTGGTATTTTGCGCCTCGTCGAGCACCACGAAGGCATCGCTCAGCGTGCGGCCGCGCATGTAGGCAAGCGGGGCGATCTCGATCACACCGCGCTCCATAAGCTCATCGATGCGTTCGCGATCCATCATGTCAAAAAGAGCATCGTAGAGCGGACGCATATAGGGATCGATCTTTTCCTCGAGGGTACCGGGCAAAAAGCCCAGGTTCTCCCCCGCCTCGACAACCGGACGCGTCAAGATCAAACGACCCACCTCATGACGCTTGAGCGCGGCAACGGCGAGCGCCATGGCCAGATAGGTCTTACCGGTACCGGCAGGACCCAGGCCAAACGTGATGGTATGCGAGCGGATGGCATCCACATAGCGCTTTTGGCCGAGCGTCTTGGGACGAATGACACGACCGCGATACGAAAGCAGCACATCATCGCGAAGCGACGTAGCCTCGTGCTCACCGTCGCGCAAGATGGCCAAGCAACGAGAGACATCGTCGGCAGACAGCGTGCGTCCGGCGGCCGCCTCACGAAAAGCATGCTCGAAAAAGCGCGCCACGAGCTCGACCTCGTCCGGGTCACCGCTCACGGCGATGCTGTCGCCACGGGCGACCACATGGGCGCGAACCAAGCTCTCCAGCGCACGAAGGACGCCGTCGCCGGCACCCAAAACGCGCGAGGGATCAATTCCCTCGGGAACGGTAAGTCTAATCTTCGAGGCTTCCATGAACCTCCCTGCGTGCATGGACCAAGCCGGAATCATCGACTCCGATGATAGCAACATCGAGCAGGCACGGGGCTGTGAGTCCACAGGTATCGTCAAGACGGGCATGATGGAACGAACCGAGCGTCAGGTTGTCGCCATACTCAAGCACGGCACGCTCGACGGTTCCCACGCGACGGCGAGCGTCGGCAATGGCGAGTTCCTGCGCCGCGGCCCTCATGCGGCGGCTACGCTCGGCCATAACCTCGGGCGGCACCTGGTCGGGCATATCGGCTGCAAGGGTACCAGGACGCTTGCTGTAGCGGAACACATGCATACGCGAAAAGCCCACGCGGCGGCACAGAGCCAGCGACTCCTCAAACTCCTCGTCCGTCTCACCGGGAAAACCGACGATGACATCGCACGAAAGAGACACCTGGGGCAAGTTGGCGCGAATCATGCGCACCGTCTCCTCGAAGTCCTCGGCGCTATAGGGACGGCCCATGCGATGCAGTGTCCTTGTGCAGCCGGACTGCACGGGCAGGTGTAAAAACGGGGCGATGCGCTTCGGATAGCGTGCCATGACCTTAAGCAGGGACTCGGAGATATCCATGGGCTCGACCGAGGAAATGCGCACATGCGGAATGGACGTGCGCTCCATGATCGCCTCGAGCAGCTCATCGATCTCGACGTGTTCATCAGTCGCGCTCTTGCCATCGTAGGCGCCCAGGTTCACACCCGTCAGCACTACCTCGGGCACGCCGGCCTCCTGTGCCTCGCGAACTTGCTCGAGCACGAACTCGACCGGCACGGAGCGCTCGGGGCCGCGGGCCTTCCACACAATGCAATAGGTGCAACGATGGTTGCAGCCGTCCTGGATCTTCACGCCCAGACGCGAGCGACCGAGTGCGTCGACCACCTCGACGTCGCTGCAGGCGGGAACGTCATCGGACTCAACGCCCAGCACCTCGCAGACGCGTTCGGCGACATCGATCTTGGACGGCTCGGCGATCACGCGGTCCGAAAGCTCCAATAGCTCCTCGGGGTGCAAATTGACCACGCATCCGGTAACAACCACATAGGGCTCGTTTGGATAAGCCAGCGCATGGCGGACGGCCTTACGGGTCTTGGCCTCGGCCTCGCCCGTAACGGCACAGGTGTTAATGACGATCAGCTCTGCATCCTGAGGCTCCACCATTGCAAAACCCAGGCGCATTAGATCGGCAGTGATACGGTCGGACTCAACCCGGTTGACGCGGCAGCCAAGGTTGACGACGGAAATATGGGGTGCGAGCAAACGGGCTCCTTAATCGAGGATATCGTCGAGGGCGCTCTTGATACGATCGGTTACCGACTTCTTACCGGAAGCGACGTCGTCGCCCATCTCGTCGGCAAAGGCGCGAAGCAGCTCGCGCTGCTTGTTGGAAAGGTTCGTGGGGACGACCACGCGCATCTGCACGATCAGACGACCGCGTGAACCGCCACCGCCGATACGCGGCATGCCGTAATTGTTGACGCTCACGGTGTCACCGTACTGTGTGCCGGCGGGGACGCACAGTTTGACGACCTCGTCGGGCATAATGCCCTCGACCTCGATCTCGCAACCGAGCGCGGCCTGCGCAATCGAGATATCGCTCACCAGATACAGGTCGTCACCGTTGCGCTTAAAACGCTCGTGGTCGGCGACGCGCACGTTGACGATCAGGTCGCCCGAGGGCTCACCGCGAAGGCCCGCCTCGCCAAAGCCGCTCACGCGCAGCTGGCGACCGGTCGAAACACCGGCGGGAATATCGATGTCGATCTTTTCGTGCGAAGGCGTGCGGCCCTGACCGTCGCAGGTCTCGCAGGGATGGTCGATGACCGTGCCCTCGCCATGGCAGTCGGGACAAGGCGAAGAGGACTGAACCTGGCCCAGGAACGAGCGCTGGACCGTCGTGACATAGCCCGTGCCGTGGCAGCGGCTGCACTGCTTTTCCTGTGCGCCCTCGGCCCTACCGGTGCCGTTGCAATCCTCGCAGGGAGCAAGGCGGTCATAGCTGATCGTCTTTTTGCACCCGAGCGCCGCCTCCTCAAGGGTCACCGAAAGGGAGATGGCCATATCGCGGCCGCGACGACGCTCGCGGCGATTTCGGGCGCCACCGCCAGCACCGCCGCCAAAGAACGACGAGAAGAGGTCGTCCATGCCCATGCCGCCAAAGATATCGTTGATATCGACGTAGCCCGAGCCGCCAGGGCCGTCCGCGGTGCCGTAACGGTCGTAGTTAGCACGCTTCTGCTCGTCGGAAAGAACGGAATATGCCTCGTTGAGCTCCTTGAACTTGGCCTCGGCCTCGGGGTCGTCCGAAACGTCCGGGTGTACGGTACGGGCCTTCTTTAGAAACGCGCGCTTAATCGTCCGCGCGTCGGCATCCTTGTCGACGCCAAGTACCTCGTAGTAATCCCTATTTTCCGACACGACCGAATCCTTCCGACTTTCATTATTGTCACAGTGCGTCCTATACCCAAGCTGGGCCGGCCGCAAACAGAGGGGTTGATGTTATTGCATTGCGTAGGGCGAAAGCATGGCACGCTGCGAGCAGCTCGCAAACCAAACCGACACGAGCGCAAACATAAATCCGTTGACAAAACCGTTGGCAAACTGCATCGCGCCGCGCTTCCACCACAGCAGGCTGCGATGCAGTACGCCGTCCGAGAGCACCATGAACAGGCCCATGGCAAACGGAATAAAACACATCACGGCAAAGGCCGAGAACACACCCGAGATGGCCGACAGCACCAAAAATGGCGCCACGATGCCCATCAGGTAAAAACCGGTACGAGCCTTGCCTTCCAGACGCTCGGCCTCAACATGGGCGCGACCGACCAAATCGCCACCCGAGGCACCGTTGGTGCCGGCGTGACCCATACCGCCAATACGGACCTCGTCGCCATCGTGCGTACCGGCAGGAAACACAATCGTCTGCTCGGACGTCACACGGACACGGCCGCTGCCGCCGCAATCGGGGCAGGGGTCGGCGACGACCTTACCGGAACCGCCGCACTCGGGGCAGACCGACTGAAACGTGCCGGCACCGAACAGGAAGGACAGGTCGACATCGATGTGGCCGCGACCACCGCAGCTCGGACAGGAATGTGCATGCTCGGACGAAACAGAACCCGAGCCGCCACAGTGGCCACAGGTATCGAAGCGCGTATAGCGGACGGTCTTGCGGGCACCGCCCTTGGCCTCCTTGGCGTCGAGCTTGATATCGACGACCACATTGGCGCCGTTCTCGGGATTATAGGCAGCCTGCCCGCGACGCGGCTGGCCCCAGGCGCCACCAAAGGGAAAGCCGCCCTCAAAGGGATTGCCATAGCCTGCGCTGCCGGCGTAGCCGCCGCCATAGGGCGAAGCCGTAGGAGCGCCGGCGAAGGGGTTGCCCGAGCGCATGGCGTCGTAGCGCGCACGCTTCTGCTCGTCCGAAAGCACGGCGTAGGCCTCGGAAACCTCTTTAAACTTTTCCTCGGCATCAGGTTCTTTGTTGACGTCCGGATGGAGCTTGCGGGCCTTTTGCTGGAAGGCCTTCTGTATATCACGCGAGGTGGCGTCCTTGGAGACACCCAAAATCTCGTAGTAATCTTTTTCGTTCATCGTCGCCATGCGCGGCAACCTCCTGCTCACAGCAGCGTATATATTGCGGTAATTCTACCCGAGCGGCCTAAGCTAGACCCCAAAACAGCTCGAACAGCACATTTCCATCGAGCCAGCCCAAGTGGGTGGGCGCTAAACGGGCGTGGGCACGACCTGCGATAACGTCTTTCGAGGCGATACGCCCCACATGTCCTTCAATATGATCGGGCACCCAGGTGGCAAGGCCCAACTCGAGCGCACGGTCACAGGCCGCCGCCAACTCATCTGCAGCGATCACGCTTGCCGAGCGAACCAACAGGTCGGGCCCAATGCCACGCGTCATGCGGCAGGCGAGCATCAAATCCTCGGCTGCAGCCTCACGTTGCGACAGATACTCGGCATCAAACGTCGTCGCATCATCGTCGCGTTGCACCAAGCGCACGCGATACGCATCGCCGCGAGCAGGCACGTCGGGAAACAACCCGACCAGGCGATCGAAATCCTCGGCGTCGAGCATACCGGCGGCAGAGCGACCCAAGCCCAGATAGCCCTGTCCGGTCCAATAGGCAATGTTGTGGTCACACTCATGGCCGTCGAGCGCGTAGCTTGCCACCTCATACGGGTGATAGCCGGCCGCACCCAGGCACTCACGCGCCGCATCCATGCATGCAGCCTGAAAATCCTCGTCGGGCTCGAGCGACTCGTCGTGACACGCCATACGGTAGAGCGGCGTGCCTTCCTCGAGCGTGAGCGGGTACACCGATACATGATGCGGCGCCGCCGCCAGCACGTCATCAAGCGTGCGCTGCCAGCTTACGGCGGTCTGCCCGGGAAGACCGCACATGAGGTCGCAGGACACATCGAGCCCTGCGTCCTTGACAGTCGCGATGGCAACGAGCGCCCGATCGGCATCGTGAATGCGGCCGATGGCGGCAAGCTCGGCGTTGTCGAGGGTTTGGACTCCCAGAGAAATGCGCGTGACGCCCACCCCGGCAAGCGCCGCCGCAAGCTGCGAAGTCAACGACTCAGGATTGGCCTCGCAGGTAAACTCAACGGGCTTGCACCACGCCGAGATACGCCAGGCAAGTTCTACCAGACGATCCCCCGCCAGCGACGGCGTGCCGCCGCCAACATAGACGGTACGGATCTGCGCAAGCGCCCCGACGTCTCCAAAGGCATCAAGGCGCGCATACAACTGCTCAAAATAGGCATCGAGTGCAGCGCTCAGGTCGCACGGAGCAAAACTGCGCGAGTCAAAGTCGCAGTACCGGCACTTTTGGGCGCAAAACGGCACGTGCACGTACAGCGCGGTAACGGCCACCGTTAGGCCTCCAGCGGATGAGCGGGCACCGACTCGCCGGCGGCAAGTGCGGCCTCGCAGGCCACCACATCGCGCTCGATATCATCGACCAATGCCATGAACTCCTCGTATGTGGAGCAGCGCACCACTTGGGCGCGCCAGGCGGCAGCATGGGGCATGCCCTTTAGATACCAGCTCGCGTACGTGCGGGCACGCGACATAAGCGGCAACAGCTCGTGCGTGAGCGTCAGGTGCTCGCGCAGGGCATCCAGGCGCTCGACGGAGCTGCGCACCGGCACCGGTATGCCATCGAGCGCAAGGGCGCGGGCATCGCCGAACACCCAGGGGTTGCCATAGATACCGCGCGCGATAAACACGGCACTGGCGCCCGAGTTGCGTAGGCGTTCCGCCGCGTCCTCGGCCGAGAACACATCGCCCGAACCGATAACGGGAATCTCGACGGCGTCGGCCACCTCATCGACGACCGACCAATCGGCCTGGCCCGTATAGAGCTGCGTGGCACAGCGACCATGCACGGCGACTGCGGCAGCCCCTGCACTCTCAAGCATCTGGGCGAATGTCGCGGCATTGCGATCCTCGGCATAAAAGCCTTTGCGAATCTTAACGGTCACGGGCACGTGCGCCGCGCCCACCGCCGCCTCGACGATCTGCTCGGCCAGCTCGGGTGTGCGCATAAGCGCCGAGCCCTCGCCCTTGGTGACGACCTTGCGAGCCGGACAGGCCATGTTGATATCGATGAGCGACAGGCGATCGCCCACGCGTTCCTCGACGGCGGCGACGGCGCTCGCAAACTGATCGGGTTTGGAGCCAAAGAGCTGCACGCAAATCTGCTGCTCCTCGTCGGCCGGTAGCACCAGGCGCCAGGTCTTGTTGCTGGCATAGGCAAGGCCCGCCACGCTCACCATCTCGCTGTAGGCAAGGTTGGCACCGCGGCGGCGGCACATGATGCGATAGGCGGGATCTGTCACGCCGGCCATAGGAGCCATAAGGAACGGCTGCTCGGCATAGGCGCCCAGCAGCCGCTTGCTGTATTCAGAAAGCGTCATGGATCTACTCGTCCACCTTGAGGATCGCCATAAAGGCCTCCTGTGGGACCTCGACCGAACCGATGGCCTTCATGCGCTTCTTGCCCTCTTTCTGCTTCTCGAGCAGCTTGCGCTTACGCGAGATATCGCCGCCATAGCACTTGGCCAAAACGTCCTTGCGGCGCGCCTTGACGGTAGAGCGGGCGATGATCTTGTTGCCGATGGCGCCCTGAATAGGCACCTCGAACAGCTGACGCGGGATGATTTCCTTGAGCTTGTCACACAGGCCGCGGGCCAGGCCATAGGCCTTGTCCTTGTGCACGATAAACGAAAGCGCATCCACCTCATCGCCCGAAAGCAGGATATCGAGCTTGACGAGCTCGGAGGGACGGTACTCGTTGAACTCATAATCGAGCGAGGCATAGCCCTTGGTGCGGCTCTTAAGCTGGTCAAAGAAGTCCAAGATGAGCTCGGCGAGTGGCATGTCGAAGCGCATCTCGACCGATTTGCTCGTGAGATGGATCATGTCGGTCGTAATGCCGCGGTGCTCGATAGCGAGCTGCATGACGGCGCCCGTATACTCGGGCGGGCAGATAATCTTGGCCTTGAGGTAAGGCTCCTCGATGCGCTCGATGCGCGTAGCCTCGGGCAGATCCTGTGGGCTGCGGACATCAATCATCTCGCCGTCGGTCTTGTAGACGTGATAGTCGACTGAAGGGCTCGTGGCAATAAGGTCAAGGTTGAACTCGCGCTCCAGGCGCTCCTTGACGACCTCCATATGCAGCAGGCCCAAGAAGCCCACGCGGAAACCAAAGCCGAGCGCCACCGAGGTCTCGGGCTCCCACACCAACGACGGGTCGTTGACATGCAGCTTATCGAGAGCGTCGCGCAGATTCTCGTAATCCTTGTTGTCAATTGGGAACAGGCCCGTGTAGACCATGGGCTTGGCCTCGCGGTAGCCGGGAAGTGGCTCGGGGCAGGGATTCGACGCCCACGTGAGGGTATCGCCCACGCGCACGGCCTCGGGGTCCTTCAGACCCGTGACCACGTAGCCCACCTCGCCGACTGTCAGTGCATCGACCGGGGTCTCGGCGGGACGCTTGACGCCCACGCCATCGACCAAAAAGTCGCCCTTGGCCTGCATCATAAGCAGGGTATCGCCCTTTTTGATGGAGCCGTCAAAAACGCGGACCGTGGCAACGACGCCGCGGTACTCATCAAAATACGAATCCAAGATGAGCGCCTTGAGCGGCGCATTCGCATCGCCCTTGGGCGGAGAGATCAAAAAGACGATAGACTCCAGCAGATCGTGGATGCCCTCGCCGGTCTTGCCCGATACGCATACGGCATCGTCGGCAGGAATCGCCAGGTCATCCTCGATCTCGGTCTTAACCTCGTCGGGATGGGCCGAGGGCAGGTCGATCTTATTGATGGCGGGCACGATATCCAGATTAGCGTTCATGGCGAGCGTCGCGTTGGAGACGGTCTGCGCCTCGACGCCCTGCGTGGCGTCGACGACGAGCACCGCGCCCTCGCAGGCGGCCAACGAACGCGAGACCTCGTAGGTAAAGTCCACGTGGCCCGGCGTATCGATCAGGTTGAACTGATACGTCTCGCCATCGTCGGCGTCATAGGAAACGCGAACGGCATTGGACTTGATCGTAATGCCGCGCTCGCGCTCGATATCCATGGTGTCGAGCAACTGCGACTCCATGTCGCGCTTGTCGACGGTATGGGTGAGTTCGAGGATACGGTCACTGATCGTGGACTTGCCATGGTCGATGTGCGCAACGATCGAGAAGTTACGGATGTGGGAAATGTCAATTGAAGTATTCATGCGGACTATCTTACCCGAGCGGTACAAAAAATGGAGCCTGTTCCATAAAACAGGCTCCATTTATGCGCGTAATCTGTGTGGTGTGAAATTTACAACTTAGGCGTTGATGCTGTTCACGAGCTTGGCAAGACCGGACTTGCGGTTGGAAGCCTGGTTCTTGTGGATAACATGCTTGGCGGCAGCCATGTCGAGACGCTTGGTGACGGTCTTGAGGGCAGCCTGGGCCTTCTCGGCGTCGCCCTCGGCGACGGCGGACTGGACGTGCTTGGTCAGCGTCTTGAGCTCGGACTTGACAGCCTTGTTACGCATGCGAGCTGCCTCATTGGTGCGGATACGCTTCTTCTGAGACTTGATGTTTGCCACTTCTGGAGTTCCTTTCGAGTTCCTTGCAAAAAATGTATGACACCTCTGAGACACGGTGAGGTCATGCAAGCGCCTACTATAGCACGCTCCCCCTCAAAGGGATAGAACGAATTTGTCAAATAGGCAGGTATCATCACGATTTTCTCAAGATGTTCGTAATCCAGAGCAAAAGCGCGGTCTCCGAATCGGCAGAACCCTTCAGTGCGAGCTCCACATCGACCGCGCCCTCGAGCGCGGCAACGAGCTCGGTCATCGAAAAACGACGGGCCCAGGTAAGGTGATTCTTGACCTGCCAGGCCTGAAGCTTGAGCGTCGCGGCCAGCTCACGACCCTGTCCACGCGCATCGAGCGCCTTGGCGACGATAAGCTCGCGAATGCGCCCGCACAGCAGCGTGTAGGTCCACACATAGCTCTTGGCGGGCAGTAGATTGAAGAGCTCAAGCGAGCGGCGCATGTCACGGGCCGAGACCGCATTGAGAAAGTCCCAGGGCTGAACTTCGGCCGTGCGCACGATCCAGCGCTCCACATCGGCAAGCTCAATTTGCGGCGCCTCGACCATCTGGGCAAGCTTGGCCAAGTCGTTATCGAGCATGCGGGTGTTCTCGCCCGAGCGCGAGACGAGCTCCTCGGCAGCAGCTGTCGAGATGGACTTACCGTGCTGCGTCGCCATCTGCTGCACGCGGCGTGGGAGCTCCCAGCGCTTGGTGCCCGAACAGTCGATCACGGCCTTCCTGTCAATCTTGGCGATTGCCTTGTACAGGCGTGTGTTCTTGGCAAGCGAATCGGCGATTATGAGGCAAACCGTCGTGGGGCTGGGACTCGCCAGATACTCGACAAGCGGCTCAGAGATCGCTTTGGCAAGTTTTGAGCAGCCGTCAAGGATTACCAGGCGAAACTCGCTGCCCATGGGAAAGGTATTGAGCGAGCCGATGATCGACTCGATATCGGGATCTTTCGTCATGTCGCGTTCATCGAGGTTGAACTCAACCATACCCGACTTTTCCAGACGCGCCTTCATACGCGAGACGGCGTGGTCGCGTTTGACCCCGTCGGTACCGACGATCAGATATGCCGGCAAAAGACCGGTTTCGGACATCGCGCTCCCCTCCCGCAGGCTCTCGTGTTCGTACCGTGCCATTCTATCCCACGGGTTGGTCCCGCGCCAACGGCAGCATCACGGTCGCTGACAACGCATGGCAAATCCGGTTACGGTCGGCGAGACGGTAATGTCTCCTTGTTCGATGGTGCATGCGAACGCGCCGCCCGCATCGCGAACGGCATCGATGCAGGTATCGGATGGATGGCCGTAACGGTTGCCCTCGCCCGCGCTCGCAACAGAGAGCTCGGGCTTAAGCGTTTCCAGCAGCTCGGTGTCGACGGAAACTTTTGAGCCATGATGCCCCAGCTTGAGCACATCGATATCTCCCACCTCCTGTACAAACTCGCGCTCCTGATCGAGCTCGGCGTCACCAGTAAGGAGCACGCGCAGGCTCTTGCCTTCCTGAGCGTAGGAGAGCAGCAAAACAAGAGAGTCCTCATTGCCCTCGCCATCCACCGTGTCAAACGGCCACATCACACGAGCCCGAAATGCGCCGATATCGACCGTGTCTCCGCGAGCCACCTGCCGATACGTTACACCCGGGCGATTCAGGACCTCAGTAGGCGCGCCGTCAAGTGCATCGGCCGCGACCGCAATGGTTCCAACCGAAAAACAATCGAGTACGTCGGGAAGACCGCCCCAATGGTCTTCATCCCAATGCGTCACGAAGACGGCGTCGATATGGTGGACGTTATTGCGAACCAACGCCGACACCACGCGGTCATCGAGCCCACAGTCGACGAGTGCCACGGCGCCACCCTGACGAACCAGAATCGCATCGGCCTGGCCAACATCGAGGACCGTTACCGAAGGCGGCGCACATCGATCCCAATAGACATACGGAACACCCGCTGCAAGCATCAGGCACACCAGCCCCGCTGCCATGCTCCGCGCGCGGGGGCGTGGCCACCAGACCAAGAGGGCCACCAGCGCGAACGGCACCACATATACCAAGGGCGTATCGGGCGGCACGCTTACGGATGCGCCCGGAACGGCAGCAAAGAGCTGTTCAAAGAACAGCGCACAACGGGCGACAAT
This sequence comes from uncultured Collinsella sp., assembly GCA_900542335.1. Lineage (GTDB taxonomy): Bacteria > Actinomycetota > Coriobacteriia > Coriobacteriales > Coriobacteriaceae > Collinsella. Next base: position 6,111 of record UQNG01000011.1, on the reverse strand, counting down.
CATGGGCACCACGAGCGCCCCGTGACGCAGCAGCGGCACAAGCGAGCAGGGCACCAGCACAACCGATACAGCGAGCAGCACGCTTATCACCGGACCGATCACGGCATTTGCAAGTGGGGCAATGAGCGAAAACGTCTCAAATGCGGGAATCGTAACGGGAAGTGTCGCCAGCTGCGAGCACAGCGTGACAGACAAAACGCTGGCGACACCCGATGGCATGCCCAGCTCGCCCAAGGCGTAGGTGGCGTAGGGGCAAAAACAAAGGATGGCAAAGACACTGGCGCACGAAAGCTGAAAACCCATTTCGAACAATACCGTCGGACGCAGCAACACAAAGATTGCCATGGTGACGAACAGAGCCGAGAGGCCATGCCGACGACGCCCGGCGCCGTTGGCGACAAGCGACGCCGCCACCATGCAGCACGCGCGCACGGCCGAGGGCGAAGCGCCCGTAAAAACGGCATAGGCAGCGAGGGCCAGCACCAACAGCCCCCGCTGCAGCCCACGAGAGAGACGCGTCTTTTGCAGGGCGCTCTCAATCACAAACCCCACGATGGCAAGATGACTACCCGAGACAGCGATAAGATGTGCGGTGCCCGTTACCGAAAACCAATCGCCCGCCGGCTGGGCACGCAGCTCGGCCGAGCGTCCGCAGACAACGCCGGCAATGAGCGAGCGCGCTGGATCGGTCGCGGGCGCGATAACGGCAAGGAGCTCGTTTCGAAGCCAAGACAACGGGCCTGGAGGGCCCTCGTCGATCGATACCAACCGGACGACTTTAACCTTTCGAAGCTCGCCCCGAAGCACGCGTGAGCGCCCATACGCATCATTCTCAAAGCGCGAAATTCGACCGATAGCACGTACATGCGAACCGGCGCCAAGCTCACGATCACACGACAGCCGTACCTGACCCAAACGCTTTTCGCCCGCATACGCATCACAGGTATAGGAGTACGCACCGTCATTGATGGACGGGTCGCCACACACAACAAACTCGAGACTGCTCGCAGCCCGATTATCCAACGCCCTCGAAGCGCGCAGCGCCCCTATCGCCCAACCCGCGGACACGACCGCTCCCGCCACGAGGCCGAGGGCCGCGGCATACAGCCATCGCCTCCACCGCACAAGGCGCATGCAGGACCGAGCCAATACGATGCACCCTGCTGCCGCAACGGGAATGGCCATAAGCAATTTGACGGGCGCCGCCCGCTCTCCCAGCAGCGCATCGGCCGCCATGTTAAGCACTAACCCACAGCTCGCACACAAGCCGGCACAAAGGGCTATCGTCCACGGCATCAATGGGCGCGGTGGCATCACATGCTCGTGCTCGGTCGCACTCATACGCAGATGCAATCTTTAATTTTGGCGAGTTTCTTCTCACCGATCCCCGATACGCGCATAAGGTCATCGACCGAGGCAAAGGCCCCGTTTTGCGTCCGTTCGTCGATAATTGACTGGGCCATAGAAGGCCCGATGCCCGAAAGCGTCTGCAGCTCCGCCGCACTTGCCGTATTGATATTCACAAGTCCAGACGAAGACCCTGTACCAGGGGTCGTGGAAGCGCCGCTTTCGGCGCCGCCGACGGCCGCAGCCGTATGTTGCTCCCCTACCGTCGGCACATAGATCTTTTGACCATCGGTGATCTTGGACGCACGGTTAAGGCCCGTCACATCCGCCTCGGCCGTAAGCCCTCCGGCGGCATCAATCGCCTGGGACACCCGTGCTCCATCTTTAAGCCGGTACACGCCAGGCTTCACAACGGCGCCATCAACATCGACGTACACCTCGGCAGCAGAAGAGCTCTTGGCAGCCGGCTCATCGGCATCGTCAGGAGAGGCATCCCCGGCCCCGCGCACATCCGAGGCGCTCGCCTCATCACTACGCTCAAACGATACGTCGCTGGAGTGACCACCAAAACCTGCCATCGCCAAGCCGCTCGCGGCGGCAATGACAACCAGGATCGCCACGACCATCGCCTTATGGCCGAGCAGCTTTTCTGCCCAGCGGTCCATCCGTTTAACCCGTTCGTGTTGCTCGCGCTGCGCCATAGCAAACACCTCCCAACACCATCGTGTCAGGAAACGAGCGCCGTAGCCTCCGCACGACCACACCAGTTATCGCGGTCAAACCAAAAGCTGACCAAAACCTTGCGAAAAAATGTCCATGTATTCAGGTACACGTCGACAAATGAACCGTTTATCGCCAAAAGCCCAGATACAAAAAGACCGACGATGCAAATGCACCGCCGGTCTATACACAACATTATTCGTGATCTTGGTAAATCTCACGTGGAGCGAGCTCGGAATGTTTGCGTTTTAAGGTCTTAGGGGCCTTATACGTGTTGCTCTCGAAGTCGATGTACTCGGTCTGTTTGAGCAAACGCTCAATCATCTCCTCGTGATCGAACAGCTCCCACGCCTCATGCACGGCATCGAGTTTGGCGTGCGTCTCGGGGCGGCGCGGCATAAAAAGCGTGCAGCAATCGGGAGCCGCCTCGGTCGAGATATCGAAGGTACCGATTTCCTCGGCACGCGCGATGATCTCCTGCTTGTCCGAACCAATCAGCGGGCGAAACACGGGAATCTTGACGGCCTCGTTGACGGCCATGATGTTCTCGAGCGTCTGGGAGGCAACCTGACCGAGCGATTCGCCGGTCACGATAGCCTTGGCGCCCTCGATATGCGCTATGCGCTCGGCAACCGAATACATGATGCGACGGTACATGATCACGCGCAGGTTGCTGGGGCAGGTGACCGAAATCTCGCGCTGGCAGTCGCCAAACGGGACTACGTACAGGCGACCGATCTGGACACCCGGCTCAAGCGCACGGATGATGTCCTGCACCAAATACTCGCTCGTATCGGGCGTCTGCGGACGGCCGGAAAAATGTACCGGCACGCACACCGCGCCGCGGCGCGCGAGCATCCAGGTCGCCACCGGAGAATCGATGCCCGAGGAAAGCAGCGTCACGACCTTGCCGGCAGAACCCACCGGCAGACCGCCCACGCCGCGCTCAGAGCGCGCATAAACGTAGACGCTACCCTGTACCACGAGCACGTGCACCATCGCGTCGGGATCGTGCATCTGGACCTTTTTATCGGGAAACGCCTCGCACAGTACCTCGCCAACCTGTCGATTGATATCAATCGAGGTGAGCTCATAGTCGGTGTTAGAGCGCTTGGCATGCACCTTAAACGACTCGAAGGGACCAAATTCGCGCAGCGCCTTCACGGCGGCGGCGCAGTACTCCTGCGGGTCGCGGTTCGTGTGATATGCCAGGGACACGCGAGCAACGCCGGGGACGGTGCGAATGACGCGCGCCGCCTCGTCGGCCTGATGCTCGTTAAAGGTCACGAGGATATAACCGGAAATTCGAGACACGGCATTCACGGAAAAGGCGGCCAAGGCCGCCTTGATGTTATCCATGAGGATATGCTCAAAATGTGCGCGGTTCTTGCCCTTCAGTCCAACCTCGTGATAGTGGACCAGGCAGACGCGGGCTGCCATTTAGGCTTCAGCAACCTTGTGGCCGAGCGCCTTCTCGTAACGGGCCTCGTCGTAGGAGATGTCGCCGTCGACAATCTCGTCCATAGCCATCGAGATGGTATCGGCGCCGGAAAGCGCAATGGTGATGTCGTCGACATCCTGGACGGCAAGCACGCGGTTGTGCTGGCCACGCAGCATGCTGTTAATGTCGCAGGCGCGCTTGGAGGCAAGCGAGGCGAGCAGGAAGCGGTTGTGATCGGTCTTCTCCAGAAGATCGTCAATGCAAGGCTTTACAACGGACACGGACCTCAGATCCTTTCATGCATATCGAGAACGCGAACGAGCTCATCGGTCGCGCGGTCGAGATCGTCATTCACCACGACGTCGTCGTAGCGGTCGGCAAGGGCAAGTTCATCGGCGGCGTTTGCCATACGCAGCTCGATCGTCTCGGGCGTCTCGGTACCGCGACCGACCAGGCGATCGCGAAGCACCTCGAGCGAAGGCGGCTTGATAAAGATCAACACGGCCTCGGGGAAACGCTCCTTGACCTGCAGGGCACCCTGAACATCGATCTCCAAGATCAGAGAGGAGCCAGAGGCGAGCTTGGATGTGACCTCACTCACCAACGTGCCGTAGCAGTTGCCGTGGACCTCAGCCCACTCAACAAACTCACCGTTTGCCACGCGGCGGTCGAACTCCTCGCGCGTCAGGAAAAAGTAGTTGACGCCGTCGACCTCACCTTTGCGTGGTGCTCGCGTGGTAGCCGAAACCGTCAGGCCCAGGTTCGAGCGACGCTCGCGCACACGAGTGACGAGCGTGCCCTTGCCTGCACCTGACGGTCCAGAAATCACAAAGAGCTTTGAATCCTGAGCGCTCACTTATTTGGTCAGCTGCTCGAGGAGCTGCTCGCGCTGACGGACGCCGAGGCCCTGGACGCGACGGGTAGCGGAGATGCCGAGCTCCTCCATGATCTTGGCGGCCTTGGCCTTGCCATAACCGGGGAGAGACTCGATGAGGGTGGAAACCTTCATGCGGGAAGCGATGGGGTCATCGGAGTTGAGCACGGACTCGAGGGACTTCTCGCCCTTCTTGATCTGCTCGCGAAGCTCAGCGCGGGCGTGACGTGCGGCGGCAGCCTTCTCAAGAGCCTGCTTGCGCTGCTCGTCGGTAAGCTGAGGGAGTGCCATTCGAACCTCCAAATAGTTGGGTTATATCTGATTCATTATTTGGCATTTTAGCACGTAAAACGTACAAAATGCCCAATCGCGGCTCCATAGATTAGACGATACCCGCAAAAAGTGCAATATATCGCGCTAAAAGATGAGCCCCCGACCTGCGATTCCACACAAAGGATGCGAAAGTTTTCGCAGGCACAGGGGCTAATTTGTGCTAATGAGACCCAAAAGTGGTGACTTGAGGGAATCTTTTAGGCGACGTTTTCGACCAGCTCGGCAACGATGGCGTCAAATGCGGCAACCGGGTCGTCGACACCGGTAATGGGTCGGCCCACCACGATGTGGCTCGCGCCGCGCTCGATAGCCTGGGAAGGCGTCGCCACGCGGGATTGATCGCCCAAGGCGGCACCCACCGGACGGACGCCTGGAGTCACGATCAGCGCGTCAGGGCCGAGCAGCTCGCGCATGTCATGGGCCTCCATCGGCGAGCACACGATGCCGTCGATGCCGTTAGCCTGGGCAAGCTTTGCCAGGCGAGCGGCCTCCTCGGCCACGGGCGACTCGACGCCAATCTCGGCCAGCGAATCCTGGTTCATGCTCGTGAGCACGGTAATGGCAACGAGCTTGGCGCGGTCCTCGCGCGCCTCCTCGGCACCCTCACGGCAGGCAGCGAGCATAGCGCCCGAGCCCAGACCGTGGACCGAAAGCAGGTCGGCACCGGCAAGCGAGGCAGAGCGGGCGGCACCGCGCACCTGATGCGGAATGTCATGGAACTTGAGGTCGAGGAAGACCTTAAAGCCCAGGTCCTTGAACGTCTTGACGATCTCGGGGCCCTCGGCGTAATAGAGCGTCATGCCCACCTTGAGCCAAGCGGCATGACCAGAAAGCTCGTGGGCGAGCTCGAGCGCACGCTCACGGTCACAGTCGAGGGCGACGATAACGCGGTCGCGGGCATCGGTCTCTAGCATTCGAAAGCACCTACCAGCTCGTTGATGTCCTTCACGCCCTGGGACTCGGCCCAGGCCTCGAGCTCGTGCGCGATCTTGAGCGAAGCGCACGGATCGACGAAGTTGGCCATGCCGACCGACACGCAGGTAGCGCCAGCCAGGATAAACTCGGCCGCATCTTCACCGGTCATGACGCCGCCGACACCGTTGATGGGGATATCGACGGCCTGGGCAACCTCCCAGACCATGCGCACGGCGATGTGGTGGCACAGCGGGCCCGAAAGACCGCCCTTGGGCTTGGCCACGCGGGACTTGCGTGTATGAACGTCGATGGCCATGCCCTGAATGGAGTTGATGACCGAAAGGCCGTCGGCGCCGGCAGCCTCGAGGGCCTTGGCGATCTCGGCGACGTTGACCGGCGCCATCTTCACGAACAGCGGCTTATCGGTCACCTTGCGGCAGGCGGCCCAAACCGGAGAGGGCGCCCCCGGCGCCGGCGGCAT
>UQNG01000010.1:0-39575 GCA_900542335.1 uncultured Collinsella sp. | reverse complement strand
CATGACGAGCGCGGTGGTGTGCGGCTGCCTGGTCACGGTGCTGATGTGGCTGGTGGCGCCGGCGTTTATCGGCTTTTTTGCCAAGGACCCCGCGGTGGTCGCGGCCGGTACCGGCTATATGCACAGTTATATTTTCGATGCAATCTTTGCCGGCATCCACATTTGCTTTAGCGGCTTTTTCGCTGCATACGGCAAGAGCTGCATCGGCTTTGCGCACAACGTGCTGGCCGTGGCGCTCATTCGCGTGCCGGGCGCGTGGCTGCTGTCGAACGCCTATTCCGATACGTTGTTTCCCATGGGCATCGCTTCGCCGTGCGGATCGATTTTGTCGGCAGTCATCTGTGTTGTCGCGTTTACCGTGCTCAACCGGCGCGGGGCTTTTGACAAGCTAGTGGCGTAGCGAGGCGACGCGAGCCTGGCGCCCCTCCCCTGCTTTTTGCCGAAAGGAGCGGTCCTGTGACCGACATGCCAAGTGAACATACTGAGGGCCTGCTCCGTATTGGCGAGGTGGCGCGCCTGTTTAACCTGAGCGTGGGCACGCTGCGCCATTACGAGCAGATGGGCTTGCTGGACCCAGCGCACATCGATCCGGCGAGTGGGTACCGCTACTACGGATCGCGGCAGCTCTCAACTCTCAACACCATCAGCCACCTGCGTGTTCTCGACTTACCGCTCGCGCAAATCCGTGAGTTTGTAACCACGCGCGACGTGAACCTTATGCAGCGGCAGCTGGCTCAGCAGCAAAAGCTCATCGAGCGCAAGCGACGTGAGCTGGAGCGTGTGTCGCGCAAGATCGATAACCGGCTTGCTCTGCTGCACAATGCCTTGAACATCGAGCTCGATACCATTTGCACAATCGATGCGCCCGAGCTTCGCTGCGCCGTGTTGCGCGAACGCGTCAACCCCACCGATGCCTATGCGCTGGAGTGGCAGATTCGTCAGCTGCAGAAGGGCCAGCACGAGACCTTTGTCTTTCTGGGCAACTTGGGCGTCGGGATTAGCGCCGAGCGCCTCGCAGCCGGCGACTTTGATGGCTACGACGAGGTCTTTTTGCTGCTCGATGACACCGATGATTACGTGGGCGACGTCGAGACGCGAACCGCCGCGCGCTGCCTGACCATTAGCTTTCGCGGCACGCACGGGCAAGCAGCCCCGCGCTATGAGCAGCTGCTCAGCCATATGCGCGAGCACAACCTGACACCCGCTGGCCCCTCGCGCGAGATCGCCTTGATCGACGACATCATCAGTGACGACCCAGCGACCTACGTGACGCAGATCACGGTGCCGGTCGCCCCGTCCAAATAAGAACCGCCCGGAAGGCAGTTCAATCATGCTTTCCGGGCGGTTCTTCAATTTGACTATTGATGCCTTATGCCTCTGGCACCTCACCAGTCGCAAGGATCTGCTCGAGTGCATCCTCGTCCAGCACGGGTACACCCAGCTGCTCGGCCTTGGTGAGCTTGGAACCCGCTTTGGGGCCGGCGACCAGATAGCTTGTCTTCTTTGACACGCTGCCCGAAACCTTGGCGCCGAGCACCTTGAGCGCCGCGCCCGCCTCATCGCGCGTGCGGTTGACGAGCGTGCCGGTGAGCACGAAGGTCAGACCCGCGAGTGGCTGTGCGTCGGCGAGCTCGCCTGCCACGCCAGCGTCGGCTGCGGCCTGCGCGTGCGCGGCGCCCAAGTCGACCTCGAGCGAAAGGCCCGCTTGGCGCAGACGTTCCAGCACGGCAAGGTTCTCGGGCACGGCCAGAAACTGCTTGACGCTCGCCGCAATCTTGGGACCGATGCCCTCGCACTCGGCGATGTCCTCTTCGCTCGCCAAAATGAGCTTGTCAATCGACAGGAATCGCTCGGCGATGACCTCGCCCACACTCTTGCCCACATGGCGGATGCCCAGGGCAAACAGCACGCGACCGAGCGGCTGGCTCTTGGACTTGTTGAGCTCGGCGATGATTTTCTCGGCCGTCTTGAGGCCCACCGGAATGGGGTCGCCCTTCTTGACGCCCTTTTTGCTGTTGGAGCTGGCATAGGTACGGCCCGTGTCCAGACAGGCGATGTCGTCCACCGTGAGCTGGTAGAAGTCCGCGACATCGTGGATCAGACCGGCGGCGATCATCTTGTCGACGATCTCGTCGCCTAGGCCATCGACGTCCATGCAGCCGCGGCTCACCCAGTGAAGCAGGCGCTCCTTGAGCTGCGCGGGGCAGTCGATGGAAACGCAACGGTAGGCGACCTCGCCGTCCTCGTGGACCACGGGGCTGCCGCACACGGGGCAGACCTCGGGCATGTGCCAGTCGGCCGAATCGACCGGGCGCTTGTCGAGCACCGGACCCACGACCTCGGGGATCACGTCGCCCGCCTTGTGCACGATGATAGTGTCGCCCTCGCGCACGTTTTTGCGGCGGATCTCGTCGATGTTGTGCAGCGTGGCGCGCGCGATGGTGGAGCCGGCGACCGTCACCGGATCGAACTCGGCGACCGGCGTGAGCACACCGGTGCGGCCAACCTGGATGCGAATTTCGCGCAGGACGGTCTGCTTTTCCTCGGGCGGGAACTTAAAGGCAATGGCCCAGCGCGGCGCGCGGGCGGTAAAGCCCAGGTCGAGCTGCTGCTGGAAGCTGTCAACCTTTACGACCACGCCGTCGATGTCGTAGTCCAGGTCACCGCGATGCTCGAGGGCCTGGGCGCAGAACTCGTGAACCTCGGCCGGCGTGGCGCAACGAGCCACGTTAGGATTGACGCTAAAGCCGGCACTGCGCAGCCAGTCGAGGAACTCGCGCTGGCTGTGGACGTGCAGCGGGTCGGTATCGGCGATGGCATAGATAAAGGTTGCCAGATCGCGGCGCGCCGTGATCTTGGGGTCTTTTTGGCGCAGGCTACCGGCGGCGGCGTTGCGCGGGTTGGCGAAGGGATCGCGCCCCTCGGCATCGGCCTCTTCATTCAGACGAACAAAGCTGCCCTTGGGCATATAGACCTCACCGCGTACCTCAATGGTGCGCTCGCGGTCGGCGCCCATGTGGGCGAGCGCCGCCTCGGACAGATGCATGGGCACGTCCTTGATGGTACGGACGTTGAGCGATACGTCCTCACCCGTCGTGCCGTCGCCGCGCGTGGCGGCGCGCACGAAGGCGCCGTTTTGGTAGGTAAGCGCCACGCCCAGACCGTCGATCTTAAGTTCGCAGGTATAGGTGACGCTACCGGCACCGAGCGCATCCTCGGTGCGCTGGAGCCACGCGTCGAGCTCGTCCAGATCCATGGCATCGTCCATGGAATACATGCGTGCCATGTGCGTGACCGGCGTAAACTGCTCGCTCACGTAGCCGCCCACGCGCTGGGTATAGCTGTCGGGCGTCACCAGGTCGGGGTAGGTCGCCTCGATTTCCTGCAGCTCAACGAGCATTTTGTCAAAGGCGGCGTCCGTGATCTCGGGCGCATCGAGCATGTAGTAGCGATAGGCATGGTAATCGAGCTCGTGGCGCAGCTCGGCCGCGCGCGCTGCCGCCCGGGCATGGGCGTCGGTCGGTGCGGCGGCATCCGCGCTCGCGGGCGTTTCGGTATCGATGTCCACGCCGTCACCAAACAGGCTCGATTGCTCCATAGCGGCACTCCTTCGCTCGATTTCAAACGGATACTAGAGTACCACCGGTCACCATGGCGCCGAATACCCCTTTCGAACCGCACCGAATCGGCAGCCGCCGGACCGGAGTGGACAGTTAGTTCAGATACGTATAAATCCTAGAGCTGAATCAGGCACGAACACCTCTGTTTCGACTAATTTTGACTCCTCGAGACCATGTAAACGTCCCACTCTCCCTTCCAAACACCCATTCGAGCCCCATCCCAATCAATAATTGCTCAAAACGCATGCTGAACCGCCTCGGGTTTATACGTATCTGAACTAACTGTCCAGACCAGTACGAACCAGGCCTCTTGTCAGCCCCAAGTGATCCGTTTTCCTCCGTCCCCAACGGATCAATAAGAAAAGAGGGGCTGTCCCACGTTGATGGGACAGCCCCTCTCTGGCCTCGATATGCGCGAAACGGCTCGCTAGAACCCCTGGCCGTAACCTTGACCCTGGCCCTGCTGGCCCAACAGCTCCTCCAGATACTGGCGCAACTGCTCGTCGGTAATGCCGCCGTTACCGGTATCGGTCGCGCTGTCGTCCTGCTGCTGGTTCTGCAGCTCCTCGTCGGAGCCCAGCTCAACCGTGACCTTCTTCTCTTCCTTGCCGCGCATGAGCGTGATCTCGACCTTCTCGCCCACCTCGTGGCTGCGCAGTGCGATGATCAGGCCATCGGCGCTCGTGATCTCGTCGTCGCCCAGCTTGGTGATGACGTCGCCCTCCTGAATGCCGGCCTTGGCGGCAGGACCGTCCTCAACGACGCTCGCCACATACGCGCCGCTATCTGTGCTCAGCTTGTTGGTGCGGGCGTTGAGCGCATTGACGCTTGAAAGCGTGGCGCCCATGTACGGATGCACCGGCGTCTTGCCGTCGATGATCTGGTCGGCAATGTTCTTGGCGTAGTTGACGGGAATGGCAAAGCCCACGCCCGAGCTGGAGCCCGAGTAGCTCTCGATGAGCGAGTTGATGCCCACCAGCTCACCATTGTCGTTGACGAGCGCGCCGCCGGAGTTGCCCGGGTTGATGGCGGCATCGGTCTGGATCATGTTGGCGTAGATGGTGTTACCGCTGGTAGAGCTCATGGCCGTGGAGCGATACAGCGCCGACACGATACCCGTGGAGACAGACTGCTCGTTGCCGAACGGCGAGCCGATCGCCATGACCCACTCGCCCACGTTGAGCTTGGAGGAATCGCCGATCTCGATCGGCGTAAGCTTGGAGGCGTCTGCATCCTTGAGCTTGATGACGGCCAGGTCGCTCGAGGCATCGTTGCCCACGAACTCGGCCTCGTAGGTGGTGCCGTCATCCATGGTCACCACGTACTGATCATAGCCATCAACCACGTGGTTGTTGGTGAGGATGTGGCCCTCGGTATCGAGCACCACGCCCGAACCGACGCTGCCCGAACCATCCGACTCGTCGGCAGACTGCGAAAGCGAGCCATTCTGGCTACCGCTCGAAGTAGCGGTGATGGAAACAACGGAGGGCAGGGCCTTGGCAGAGACGGCCTCGGCCAGCGTGGTGTCCTCGGAGTCGATGGTGATCTTTTGCGTCGATGAACCCGAAGCACCCGCCGTCACGGCGTTCCTGCCGCCGCCGATATCGAGCGTGCCACTCATAATGAGTGCGATGACCAACAGGGCGCCGCAGGCACAGCCGGCGAGTGCCGTAATAAAGATCGGCAGCTTTTTGGTCTTGGTCTTGACCACCGTGTGCTTGTTTACAACCTGCTGACCGCCCAGCGGCTGGCCGGTCTGTGTATCGTAAGCCTGCACGTAGGGAATGTTACTGCCGGCAGGCGTCGACTCCACCTGCACGCGCGGCTGCTGCTGAGTATCGCCGGCATTGCCCGCATCCTGAGGACGCTGGGAATCGTTCTCGCTCATGGCTGCGATCCTTTCGTCTAATAACCAAAGGCCCGCCAAACATGTGGCGGGCCATCATTGTTCACGTTGAGTTGTACCCCAATATGCGGGCATACGTGTATGAGAACGCAATCTTTTAGGAAGGCTTAAGTTCTGTTGCAGGCCCGAAAGGAACCCGCACCTGCGTCAATACCACCACAAAGGTGCCTGTCCCCTTTGTGGTGGAAATCTAGTCCTTAAACAGATAACCCACGCCGCGGACGGTGGTGATGTGTGCCGCGATCTGCGGGCCCACCTTGGAGCGGATGCGTCGGATGTGCACGTCGACGGTACGCGTACCGCCGCAGTACTCAAAGCCCCACACGCGGTGCAGCAGCACCTCGCGGCTGTAGGCACGGTTGGGGTGCGTCGCCAAAAAGCTCAGCAGCGAATACTCCATCAGCGTCAGGTCGATGGGCTCGTTATCGAGCGTCACCTGGTAGGTAGCCAGGTTAATCTCGAGGTTATCGATGTTGAGCACATCGTCGGCGGCGACGGTCTCTTCCTCGCCCATCAGGCGCTGCGCGCGAGCCTTAAGCTCGTTGGGCGTCGCCGTGGGGCATACAAAGTCGGCATGCGCGTGATTCGGCAGGCGCAGGGTGCCGAGCGCCTCGTCGTCGACGATCACCAGCATGGGGACGCCGCCGCGATCGTCAAGCCACTTGGCAATCTGATCGATGCGGTCGCTGCGGATGCCATCGGAATCGAGGATCAGCAGGTCAAAGTCGTGCGCCGCAGTCGGCGAATCGGGGGTGGCCAGGCTCACCTCGACACCCAAGGTGGTCGTCAAGCTGCGGGCAAACTCGTGGAAGCGCGTCGTGCGCGCCATGAACAGGGCACTCTTTTCGGACATATCGGCCTCCAAGGAAATGAGCTCAATCGTACTGGAACAAGCCAGCGCGATTAGGAGTTCGCCAGGTAGTGCTTGATCTCCCACTCGGTAATCGTGGACTCAAACTTATGCCACTCGTCGCGCTTCTTTTTAAGGAAGAAACTGTGGATGTGCTCGCCGAGGGCATCCTTCATAAACTGCGAGTCCTCAAACACGTCGAGCGCCTCTTTGAGCGAGCGCGGCAGCGGCGTGTAGCCGGCCTCGACCATCTGGCGGTCGGTGAGCTTGAGCGTCTCGGCCGTGGCCTCGGGCGGGAGCTCCAGCTTGCGCTCGATGCCGTCCAGGCCAGCCGCCAGCGTGACGGCGTTGACCAGGTACGGGTTGGCCATGGGGTCGGGACTGCGCAGCTCGATGCGCGTGGACAGCTGCTTGCCGGGCTTGTAGACCGGGATGCGGACCATGCTCGCACGATTGCGCAGGCCCCACGTGGCATACTGCGGCACGGAGTCGCCACCCGTGGTGATGCGTTTGTACGAGTTGACCGTGGGGTTGGTGATGGCGCTGATCTCGCGCGCGTGTGCCAGGATGCCGGCCATGTAGTGCTTGGCGATATCGGAGAGGTGGTACCTCTCGTCGTCCTCGCCCCAAAAGACGTTGTTGCCGTCGTGGTCGAACAGCGACTGATGCAAAAACATGGCGCTGCCGTCCTCGCCCGCCAACGGCTTGGGCATAAAAGAGGCGTGGCAACCGCTCTCGTAGGCCTGCTGCTTAATGATGAGTTTGGCCGTGGTGATGGCGTCGGACATGCTCAAGGCCTCGGCGTGGCGCAGGCTCATGCCGTGCTGCGAGCGGCCGGCGGCATGGAAGGTGTACTCCACGGGCACGGACATCTTCTCGAGCGTGAGGACCGTGTTGCGACGCAAGTCGCGAGCGGCATCGCTCACCGAAAGATCGAAGTAGCCCACGTTGTCGAGCGGCTCGGGGGTATGCTCGTCGGGGAAGTAGTAATACTCCAGCTCGGCGCCCACGTTAAGCAGATAGCCAGCTTTCTCGGCCTTGCGGAACATGCGGCGCAGGACATCGCGCGGGTCGCCGGCAAACGGCTTGCGATCGGGAGTGCACACGTCGCAGAACACGCGGGCGACACCGTTGTGGCTCGGGCGCCACGGCAGAATCTGGAAGGTCGAAGCATCGGGAAACGCCAGCATGTCGGCTTCCTCGGGCGTGGCAAAGCCCTCGATAGCGGAGCCGTCAAAGCCAATGCCCTCCTCAAAAGCGACCTCGAGGTCCTCGGGGCTAATGGCAAAGTTCTTGAGGCGGCCGAGAATGTCGACAAACCACAGACGCACAAAGCGGATGTCACGCTGCTCTACGGAGCGGAGTACGTAATCGATGTTCTGCTGGTTCATGTCGCTCCCCTTTCTTTCGGGCGGGTTTCGACTGGTCTATATCGCAGATACTATCGCAGAAAAATGTTTCCGCAGGGTTAAAGCGTATCAAGCGCTCAAAAAACGTGCGCGAACAGGCAGTTGCGAACGAGCGATTAGCGCGAGGTCGAAGCGCGGTGTTCGATGTGACCGGGAACCTCGATGCGCTTGGGCGCCAGCTTTGCGGCCTCGCCCACCGTGGTGGTAACGACATCGATGCGCTCGGACAGGCGCTCGACCACGCGCTCGGCAATGGTAAGGGTGTCCTGCGCGGCCGTTGTCACACCGCCAAAGAGCACGTGGTTCCAGGGGTAGTCGTCAAACGTCGCGATTTTGAGCCCCGCCGGCAGCGAGGGACCAAGCTGCACCAGCGCCTCGGTCAGACGCAGGAAAACCAGGCCGTTGACGGCGATAAGGCCGAGCCTTTTGCCCGCGTAGTCGCGGATGGTCTTGTCCAAACGGCCAACGCCCGTGGCGCCACCGTCGGCCAGGGTGACGACCTCGCCCGCAAGGCCGCGGCGCGAAAGCTCGTCGGCAAAGGCCTCGGCGCGCTCTCGACGCACGGGGCTATCGTCGCTTGCCTCGGTGAGCAGGCACAGACGCTCGCTGCCCGCAGCTGCCAAGGCGTCTACCAAGCCAGCGACCAGCTCACGGTTGTTAGATGTCACCAGATCGACACCGCCGTCGGCAACGTCGCGGTCGAGCAGCACAACAGGCAGACGTCCCGCTGCCGCGGCGATCGCCTCGTCATTGCCTCCGCAGGTGTTGACGACCAGGCCGTCCACGCCGGCATCGATAAGCCTGGTGAGCGACTCCGCTTCCTTAGCGGGGTCGTTGCCGCTAATGGCCGTCATGAGCGAGCAGCCGCGCGCGGCGGCGCTGACGGAAAGCCCTTCGAGCATGGCGCTGGAGAACGGGTTGGCGATGTCGGCCAGGATCACGCCGATGAGGTTGGTGCGCGAGCTGCGTAGATTGCGCGCAGCGGCACGCGGGCGATAGCCGGTGCGCTCGATAACCGCCGCGATGCGAGCACGGGTTTCCTCGGTCATCTGCCCGGGGCGGTTGTTGAGATAGCGCGAGACCGTGGCCGGGCTCACGCCCGCCTCGGCGGCAATGTCCTTGATTCTCATCTGCGCCATAACGCACCCCGTTTCCCAATTGTCGGCGGTCTGAGCCATTTTAGGCATTTTTTTAAAAATCTCGGTTGCAAAACGCTGTAGGTGAGTATACTACAACTCGAAACGAAACCGATTTCGTAAACCGATTTCGGTGAGCGTTGGCACGCAGGTGCAAAGACGCACCCTACCGTCTTGGCACCTGCGTGCCAACGCCATATCAAAGGTGTACGCACGAGCAAGAAGGAGCTACGCGACCATGGGTAAAACGGTTCTTACCTTCGGCGAGATCATGATGAGGCTATCGCCCAAAGACCACCTGCGCATTGAGCAGGCGACCGAGTTTGATGTCCGCTACGGCGGCGCCGAGGCAAACACCGCGCTTTCCCTGGCCTACCAGGGCGACAAGGCCGCTTACGTCTCCGTTGTCCCGGCCAACCGTCTGGGCGAGTGCGCCCTGCGTTCGCTGAAGGCCTACGGCGTCGACACCACGCGCGTCGTGCGTCAGGGCGACCGTCTTGGCTCCTATGTGTTTGAGGTCGGTGCCTCGCAGCGCGGCAACGGCTGCGTCTACGACCGCAAGTTCTCTGCCATCAACATGGCCAAGCGCGATGTTTTTGACTGGGACGAGATCCTCAAGGGCATCGATGTCTTCTACTTCTCCGGCGTGACCCCCGCCGTCTCCGACGAGATGGCCGCCGCCTGCAAGGAGGCTCTCGCCGTCTGCCGCGCCAAGGGCATCACCACCGTGTGCGACGTGAACTATCGCGGCAAGATGTGGTCGCCCGAGAAATCGCAGGCCACCATGAAGGAACTCCTGCCGCTCGTCGACATCTGCATCGCCAACGACGAGGATGCGCCTGCCGGCCTTGGCATGACCTGCGTCTCCGGCTCCCTTGCCCACGGCATCGAGGAGCGTGACACCTACGTCGAGATGGCCCGTCAGATCTGCGCCGAGTACGGTTGCAAGAAGGTCGCCTCGGTCGTCCGCAACATTTCCTGCGTCGAGCGCTCCATCTGGATGGGCATGCTCTTTGACGCCGAGAGCGGCGAGCACTGGTTCTCCCCTGCCCACGACGTGCACGTGCTCGAGGGCGTTGCCGCCGGCGACGCTTTCAACGCCGGCCTCGTCCATGCCCTCATCAACGACTTTGACCCGCAGGACGCCGTCAACTACGCGATTGCGGCCTCGATCCTCAAGCTCACCATCAAGGGCGATTCCAACTTGGTGACCGCCGACGAGATCGCCGCTGTGGCCAACGCCGCCGACGGTGGCACCCGCGTCGCGCGCTAGTCCGTCTCCATTCCGCGGGCCGCAGCTTTCCAATCCCATACCTCTGCGGCCCGCTCCCCGATTCCTCCGGCCGGGCAAAACCACCAGTCCCATTCCGGTTTTGCCTGGCATTCCCTACATGACTGGTCGAGCAGCCGGTTTTGGAATTGCTTGAACCCCAAGCAGTGCCTCCGATAACCAATCCAAAATCGGCTCCTGACCAGCACATTTGGTAATCACGCGCCCATGCGCGCCACACATCGAAAGGAACATCATGTTCGATCAGTTCTACACCACGCTTGAGTCCCTGGGCATCGTGCCGGTCGTTGTGCTCGACAAGGTCGAGGACGCCGCCCCGCTCGCCCACGCTCTTATGGCAGCCGGCATGAAGTCCGCCGAGGTCACCTTCCGCACCGCCTGCGCCGCCGAGTGCATCGCCGCTATGGCCGAGGCCGAGCCCGAGATGTGCGTTGGCGCCGGCACTGTCCTGACCGTCGAGCAGGTTGAGCAGGCCCGCGCCGCCGGTGCCAAGTTCATCGTCTCCCCGGGTTACAACGAGGACGTCGTGAAGCATTGCATCGACATCGAGCTGCCCGTCCTTCCCGGCACCGTGACCCCCTCCGAGGTCACCGCAGCCGAGAACCTGGGCCTCAAGGTCACCAAGTTCTTCCCCGCGTCCCAGTATGGCGGCCTGAACACCATCAAGGCCCTCGCCGCTCCGTTTGTCGGTCACCGCTTTATGCCTACCGGCGGCGTGAGCACCGCCAACGTCGAGGAGTACCTGAGCTCCTCCGCCATCATCGCCTGCGGTGGCACCTGGATGGTCAAGCCGGCCCTGTTTGCCGACGGCGACTTCTCCAAGGTCGAGCAGATCGCCCGCGAGGCCATGGACGTCGTCAAGAAGGTCCGCGGCTAGGTTTAGCTCTCTATCGTGAAAGGGGGCGTACCCTAGACCTCGCCCCCTTTCTTTTAAAGCGGCTCGGAAGCGCACCGTTTCCGTCACGAACAAGAACCAAAACCGTCTTGTATGCTGATAGAACGTGACGGAAGCGACACGCCCCCGAGCCGCTTTGTATAATCGGCTGGCAGTCGCGCTCAACTGAGCCACTTCGGTAAAAGCCGAGCCATCAAAACAGCTGCGGCGCCGTCTGGAGGAATGGACCCTTGCTTCCGGTCTTTTCCTCCAAGCGGTGCCGCAGCGTTTTCGTGCCCCGATGTGCCCCGGCACTTGCGGTGAAATACGGACTGTTTACGCCATCAGAGCCGCAAAACAATCCCTATTTCACCGCAACTAATTAAGGGGGAGGGACGAGTTAGATGGCCGTGTCTTTGGACAGCTCAAAATAGTCGGGATGCAAGGCGATAACCGGACCTTGCTCTTCGGGCATCAGGTGCAGGTGTGTCTCTGCCAGATAGCTCGCCGCGTCGGTATCGCCCCTCTTAATGGCCTCGAGAATCCGGCGATGCTGCCGACGAATCGGCTCCCAATCCAGATCCTGCGACACCATACGCAACCAGTTGTATCGCTCAAAATGCGTGTTGACGCTCTTCATCCAATCCCACAACATGTGACGGCCGGCAATCACGAAACACGTCTCATGGAACAGGTTATCCAGGTCAAAGAAACGGCGCGTTTCGCCATGGTCGAGCGACTCGGACTCAGTAAGAATCTGCTCAAGCCGCTGCTTTTGCTCGGGCGAGGCGGCCGAACAGCATTTAATAAGCACGCTTCTCTCGAGCTTCTCGCGCAAAAAGCAGGCGTTTTCGGCGCGTTCCATGCTGATCTTAGAGACGTAGGTGCCGCTTTTGGGACGCGTTTCCACCAGCTCCTGCTCACGCAGGCGCACAAAGGATTCGCGAATGGGCGTGCGCCCGATTCCCGTCTCCTTTTCCAGACCAATCGCCGAAAGGCGCGTGCCGGGCCTGAGCTCGGCGTAGATGATCTTGGACCGCAATGCGTTGTACGCCTGGTCTTGCAGGCTCTGATAATGCTGGTGCTGTTCCATAAAGCCCTCGGATAAGTCCTCGGTTAGTCGAATACCACCATGCAATACTATCGCATCCCCCGCCCCCTCATAAGTTGCGGTGGAATAGTTCCTGTTCAAGGCCTTCAGCAGCAAAAACAGGAACTATTCCACCGCAACTACAGCCAACGAGTTGTTGCAATTAGGTGAACGTTCACCTTTTTATTGTTTTTCTCTTCGCAAATAAAATCCCGTCGTATACTTAGGCTCAAACGAAACCGATTTCGTTGAGCGTGGGCAATATGATGTTAAGACGCACCCTACCATCTTGGCATCTTATCGCCCACGCAATGCCATTTGCTTTCTTCCCGTCTCGTTGGACCTTTAGTCCCATTCCGGCACAGCGAGACACTTCCTAGACGACTGACCGTGGGGCCGGCTTTTCTGCTTTTGCAGCAGTGCCTCCGATAACCCTCTTTTGCCGGCCCGGGTCAGCTTTTTCACACAACCGAAAGGACGGGTAGCAACATGCGACCGCTCATCATCATGCATGGCGAGAACATCGACTGGTGCCATACCGTCATCAGAATGCTGATGTATCTGGTGGGCGTTGCAGTACTGGCACTCGGTATGAGTCTCCAGACGGCATCCGGCCTGGGCGTCGCCGCGCTCACGTGCTTTGCCACAACCCTATCCATGCTCACTGGCAAGACGCTCGGCTTTTGGATCACCGCAACCTACGTCGCCTACATCGTGGCGCAATTAGCCATCTTGCGAAGCGAGTTCCAGCCGCGCATCCTGCTCGAGTTGTTCTTCTCAACGCTGATTGGCGGCTTGACCGACCTCTTCATGGCGGTCAACCCACTGCATCCCACGGCACTCCCCACACAGATTGCGACCATGCTGCTCTCCCTCGCTGTCACCGCATTTGGCGTAAGTCTCGTCGTCAACATGGGCGTTGTCCCCAACGCGCCCGACGGCTTGGTGCAAGTCATTGCCGAAAAGCTTAAACGCCGCTTTGGTGACGTAAAAGTCGTGTTTGACTGCTCACATGTCGCCGCCTCGCTCGCGTTGTCGCTGATCTTTATGTACAACCTGGGCGGCTTTGGCGTCACGACCGCCATCTCGGCACTGTTCCTGGGCCATGTCATCAACGTCGCCAACAAGCTGTTCGCCCAGCGCTTTATCCGCGCGGCATTTGGAAAATAGCACCACCGCAAAACCCGCGAGTAGCGCTTACTTTGCTATATCTTGCTATACTTTGCTATATCTCACTATACTTTGCTATATCTTGCTATATCTTGAGCAAAGGTGGCTCACATGCAAACAAACCCTTTTAAGCCCACAGCAGGTAAAACACCTCCCACGATTATCGGCCGCGAAGATGTACTTGAAGAATTCAGTGAAGGCCTCACCAACGGGCCTGGTGCCCCTGGGCGCCTAATGCGCATAGCCGGCGTCCGTGGAACGGGCAAGACGGTCCTCCTTGACGAGTGCTCACGTTTGGCGCAAAGCCGTGGCTGGACGGTCATAAAAGAGGTCGCAACCGAGGGACTTTGCCAGCGCATTCTCGAACAGCTGCAGCCCAAATTCCAGGCAAAACACGCCAGATTTGAGCCCACCGTAGCTGGCATATCCATCGGCAGCATAGATATTGAGCGAATCGGCCCATCGCTACGCGACGCCATGAGACAGACAATATCCAAGAATGGAAATGGCCTGCTCATCACTCTCGACGAGGTTCAAGACGCAGAGCTCGATGAGGTCCGAACGCTCTCCATTGCGATTCAGCAGGTTATCGGCGAAGACCTTGATATCGCCTTTGTTTTTGCTGGGCTGCCTTCGATGATTGAAAGCATCATCAACGGAAAGACACTTACGTTTTTGCGCCGTGCCCTCCCCTTTGACCTGAAGGCTGTGGCAGTAACCGAAGTGTCGTACTCCCTCGAGGAAACCATTAAAGCGTCTGGCATGGAGTTGCAGCCAGGTATTGCCGGCCAACTTGCCGAGGCAACGCAAGGCTATCCTTTCATGATCCAACTCGTTGGATACTACGCATGGCAGTTGGCGAGACGCGCACATACAGCGATTATTGGAGAAGAAGAAGCCGAGCGCGGCATTGCAACGGCACGCGAACGCTTCTGCGCCATGGTGATTGAGCCCGCGCTGCGGCGCATTCCGCCCACGTGCATCGCTTATCTGCGGAGCATGGCGTCTTTGGGGCAAACGAGCTCGACCAGCATGGTTGCCGATGCCCTAAACAAAACGCCTCAACAGGTGAGCTCCGTCCGCAGCCGCCTGTTAAGAGAATCGATTATCGAGGCCCCCTCGTACGGCAAGGTCTCATTTGCCATCCCCTACATGCGCAATTACCTCTACGAACACAAAGCCGAACTGGAAGTTGAACTGTAGAAGCGGTAACTGCCCTGCAAGACGAAAACCGTTTTCGTGCGGATTTATAGCAGACGCAAACGGTTTTCGTCTTGATTTGCGTACGGAATTAAGACGTAAATTGCGCTTTCGTACGCTTATTACCAGACGCAAATTGTTTTCGTCCGGCCATGCGTCCCCAATCTAGACGAAAAGAGCCCCGAGCTCGTATTGAACTGCATCCCAATTCTTGGACGGGCGCCGATGCCCTGATCTCTGCCATGTCGAGGTGCGAGATCAAATCCTTGGCGCGCTCGCCGGAGTGGTATGCCTTGTTCGGCGCCACCTTCCTGTAGAGCTTCTTGAGCTTCGTCTTCCCCTTGTTGCCCGGCGGCATCTCCGTCTCAGGTGGCAGCCCTAGGAAGGACAGGACGCCGGGCAGGTCGCACAGCATCACGTCCTCGATGTCGGCCTTGGCCGCCAGGTCGACGACTCTCTGCGCTGTCGGCGAGATGTTCGGGGTGCTGCTACCGCCCGCTGGTTCGGAAGCTGGCGGGCAGTAGCGGCAGTAGCGGTGTGGTTCGATAGGCCCGAATATCCGTAAGGAAGGTGCTCGCTCTCATATGTGCTGATATGCCTCGCCTCGCGAACCTTGGGATGCTTCCTGAGGTAATCCCTCAATTCGAGCCACTCTTTATGCTCATAACGCTTCGAAATCGTTTCCCCGTCGACAGTTTCCTTCACATAATGGTATGTTCGAACGCCTTCGAACTTGCCGAACCCGTTCTCGACGCTGAAGTTTCTGAACCAGCGCGAAAACCCATTCAGGTCCATGAAGTTGACTTGGGGATGCCTGTCTTTCGTTCGTTCGAATGAGTGGACGAGCGGAGTGCCTTTGACTTGTTCCAGGCCGAAGGCTTCCATTTCGCGGGCCTGCTCCTTTTTCCAGAATTCGAGATACGACGCCAGCGTCTCGCTTATCGAGATCCTCCGCACGCTTTTCTTGCTTTTGGGCGAGCGAACGCTTCGATCGGCCGCGAACTGCTGCTCAATGAGGATGCTTCTGTTCTCGACGGAGACATCGGACCACGTCATCCCGAGGGCTTCCGCCCTTCTCATGTCGGTGTCGAGCATGAGCATCACGCATGTGATGTGCGCGTCCGGTTCTCGATTGAGTAGGATGTCGAGTAGGCGAGCGGCGTGATGGTTCCTTCGCGGTTGTCGTGGAACTTTTTTGCGTACGAGCCGACGGTGCCCCTCGATTTTTGGACGTAGG
Organism: uncultured Collinsella sp.; assembly: GCA_900542335.1. Lineage (GTDB taxonomy): Bacteria > Actinomycetota > Coriobacteriia > Coriobacteriales > Coriobacteriaceae > Collinsella. The sequence continues at coordinate 23,792 of UQNG01000010.1, read as the reverse complement.
TGCCGCTGTTGAGTTCTGCCTTGTAGGCTTCGAGTGCGGCGTCGACCTCTCGGCTTTTGGTGGTATGTATGGTCTGCCACGGCGAATAGCGGTATTTGCCCGTGACCGGATCCTTGCCGAGGCTGTGACGGTAGCGCCACGTGTATTTGTCGCGGCGTTGCTTCGTTCCTTTGCCTATGACGAGAGGTCGGTCGTTCATCGTGTTCCTTGCCTGAAGTGCCTGAGAATCGCGCTCGGTTGCGCGGAATGGCGCAAAGGGCTGGGGCGGGTGGGCATTACCCTTGGTGGTGGGCCCTGCGTGGGGTCACACCCCAAGGGTAATGCTCCGCCTGACCGCTTTCAAGCTCGTTGTGGGTCGAATTTGGGTCGAATTATTCCGCGTACTTTTCTTTCGTAAATCTATGAAAACATCCATTGACCTGGAGTTATATTGACTTCAATTTGGGTCGAAATGTCTGAATGAAACAACGTCGTAGCGACCTCATAACCCGAAGGTCGGTGGTTCAAATCCGCCCCCCGCGACCATGAAACTTCAGGTCGGAAGCATAAAAGCTCCCGACCTTTTTCTTTGTCTAGGGGTTTCGGCATCTCTCGTTCTTTGGGTACCTCGAGGCGGGCAATCAGATAGATGCTTACGAGTATCATAGGGTCTTTTTACGTCGCGGTCGTGTCTCGTACTGGTGCGCCGCTCTTTGTGGGACGTGTCACTTTGCCATAGGTTGTCCGGCGGCGGGGCGCAGGTCGTTCCCCGTGGCGTCGCTCCTTTCGACGCTACGCTGCCTGGCTACTCGTTCCACTGGTGCTTTTTCATGTCGACGCAGCCGTTGTCTCGGAAGGCGACTCCTTCCTCCGTCAGTAGTGCTCGCTGGTCGGGGAAGTTTGGCGCGAGGCGTCCCGCGTGGTTGACGACGCGGTGGCAGGGATAATCGCCGTAGCGATCCGCCTCGCTCAGCACCGCTCCGACCAGGCGAGAGTTTTTCTCCCTGCCGATGAGGCGCGCTATCTGACCGTACGAGGCGACGCATCCCGCCGGAATCTCTGCCACGACGGAGAGAATCTCATAAACCAAATCTTCGTCCAGGACTTTTCCCATCGTATCGCTCCCGTGTTCGCTTTTGCCTTCGGGGGCGCGGCGCCGATCACCCGTGCTGCGATTTTCGCAGCTCCCCTTACCGAAGCATCGAGGGAAAGCGCGTGCGTGTCAAGGTTGTCTGGTCCAGTTGCTGGCTCGATGCCTCGAGATGTTCGCCTCAAGTGCGACCTGCCCCTATTGGAAAAGGATGCCGAAGATGTATTTGGTGATGGCGGAGCGGCGGATGACCCCCACGAGTTTGCCCTCGTCATCAACCACAGGAAGCTTCTTGAACTTCTTCTTCGCCAGCAGCGCGGCGACGCGGGCGATGCTCTGCTCGGGACGGGCACACACTACCTGGCGCGTCGCGAAATCCATGACGCAGCGATCCTTCAGGTCTTCGATGCGCTGCTCAAGGCTCTGATCGTCGAAGTACAGCATGGACGCGTCGCCGCCCGTGAAGATGGTGTGAGCGCGATGCTGCGCGATGGCTCCCATGACATCGCCGTCGGAGATGAACCCGACCACCTGGTTGCGCTCATCGATTACGGGCATGCTGCTCACCTCGTTTTCGGCGAGCATGCGCACCACGTCGGAAATCGTGCAATCCTGCGTGCAGGTGAACGGCTCTTCAATCATGATGCTCGAAACGGGCGTCCCCTCGAGCTCGAGCGGGATGCGCTCGGACAGAATCTCGGACATCGCTTATGCCTCCTTCGTTTTCGGTGCGGTTTTCTTGGTGCGCACGCTGAATATGGCGCAGATAAGGGAAACGAGGCCGATTGCCGCGCACACCTTGTAAGCGACGCCCGCGCCCACGGCGGTGGCTACTTGGATGCTCGCGTCGACGCCGGCCGACGCGGTGACGCTTGTCATGACCGTGATGATGAGCGCCGTGCACAAACCGCCGGCGACCTGGCGGCCGGTGTTCGCGATGGCGTTGCCGTGGGCGATCATGTCATTTTTCAAGGCATTGACACCCCATGTGTTCACCGGCATGTTCGCGAGCGACTGGCCGGCGGACTGCAGCATGCAGAACAGCGCAACCACCAAGATGGGCGTGTTTACCGTCGAAAGCGAGAGCAGGAACAGGGCGCCGGTCATGAGGGCCAGGCCGACGATCGAGATGGCACGCGGACCGAACTTGTCGAACACCACGCCGGAGATAGGGCTGATGATGATGCCCACCGCCGCGGCGGGAAGCATGGCCATGCCGGTTTCGAAGGCCGAAGCGCCAAGCGAGGTTTGCAGCAGCAACGGCAACAGCGTGTTGGTGACCAGGCATGCGGCGTTGATGAGCGTGACGATGATGGCGGCCACGCGGAACTCGCGCGTCTTGAGCGTGCCCAGTTGAAGCAGCGGGTCCTCGATTTTGCCCTGGCGTACGACGAACAGCACCAAGCACACGACACCCGCGACGATCGAGCCGAGCACCACGGGGTTGCCCCAACCCATCGACGAGGCGCTCGAGAACCCGTAGAGAAGTCCGCCGAAGGCGATGGTGGAGAGGACGACCGAGGGCAGGTCGAGCTTGGGGTTCTTCAGCTCGCCCACGTTTTTCAGCATGAACACGCCCAGCACCAGCACGAGAATTGCGAGGGGGACGATGGCGCCGATCATGGTGCGCCAGCCGTACGTGTCGATCACCGCACCGCCTACGACGGGGCCGACCGCGGGACCCGCCGACATGACGATGCCCGCCATGCCCATAGCCGTTCCTCGTTTCTCGACGGGGAACACCAGCATGGGAACCACCGAGACAAGCGGCATGAGCACGCCTGAGCCCGCCGCTTGCAACACGCGACCGATGATGAGGAACAGGAAATCAGGGGCTGCGGCGCACAGCAGCGTGCCCAGCGCGAACACCAGCGTCGCCCCGAAGAATAGCGCGCGGGTGCTGAACTTGTCGATAAGGAACGCCGAAACGGGGACCATGATGCCGCTCACCAGCGGGTATATGGACATGATCCACTGGGCAGTCGAGGCATCGATGGCGAAATCGGACATGATGACCGGCAGCGCAGGCGACATCACCGTTTGGTTCAGTAGCGCCAAGAAGGCACCCAGGACGACGACCGCGACGATGCGGATCTGGGTACCGGTAATGCGCCCATTGGCGGGCGCGACCGTACAATTATCAGACATAAGCTTCCTTCGTATCTATTCGATTCTTCGCCGAAGGCGCGCCGGCCCACGGGCGAAATAACATGCACGTGCTATGCGTGCATCAGATACGACAGGAAGAAAGCGGCTGCTCAGAGCGCACTTGGGGAACAACAGGAGAGGCCCCGTATACCAGGGGCCGCCGAATTGCGATGTATGCTTTGGTCAAATCCTTCATAGCGGGGAGGTATTCTAGCAACCGTCTTCGCCCCTTTCAAGGGATGTAACCCAGACGTTGATTTTCTTCACCGAGGCGCCATCGTTGACGGGTGGCGTGCTTCTCTATCGCCACACCGCGGGGCGAGGGAACGCCGCGGCGAGCTTGTACATCGGCTATGTGTGCAGCTGCGAGCGTGTCGCCGGCGCGCGCTGGGCGCCAGTCCGATCCGGCCGACTCTTGCCGACGGTCGGTCGCCGTCCTCCTCCATCTCCGCCTGCTCTGTTTTTGCTCGGCTCCCTTGTCGTATCATGGACGGACGAGAATTGAGCGAAGGCGGTACGTATGAACATCCAGATATTCGGCACGAAGAAAAGCTTCGATACTAAGAAGGCGCAGCGCTATTTCAAGGAACGTCGTGTGAAGTTCCAGTTCATCGACTTGAAGGAAAAGGGGATGAGCAAAGGCGAGCTCGAAAGCGTGGCGCGCGCCGTCGGCGGGATCGACGCTGTGATCGATCCAAAGGCGAAAGATGCCGACACGGTTGCGCTCGTACAGTATCTTGCTGCCGACCAGAAGTTCGAAAAGGTGCTCGATAACCAGCAGATTCTTCGTGAGCCCATCGTTCGCAACGGCCGCCAGGCAACCGTTGGCTACGAGCCTGACGTGTGGAAGGGCTGGGAATAAAGCGGCTGGGAATAAAGTGAAGCGCCCACGCCCGTGGTTTTATCCACGGACGCGGGCGCTTGCGTAAGACGTCTCTTGTCGTTTGAGTGGAGCGCCCCGGCGGCGCTGAACAACGCGCCCCGGTGACGTGGCTCGGGGCTCTTTGTGCCGCACATCTATGAGAGGAGATATTTGATGCGCATGGGCGCTACTCCATATAGCCACCCTGAATGGCGGAAACTGCATGCTCGGTAAAGAACTTGAGCGTGCCGGAGGTATAGCGATTAGCCTTGGGCTTCCAAGCGGCTCGGCGCTCGGCCAGGACGGCGTCGACCTCAGCCGGCTCCATCTCCTTGCCGGCGATGCCCACGATGGACAGCGAGCGCTCGGGGATGTTGATCTGGATCAGATCACCTTCCTCGATCAGGGCAATCGGGCCGCCCACGGCAGCCTCGGGCGAAACGTGACCGATAGCCGGGCCCTTGGAGGCGCCGGAGAAGCGGCCATCGGTGATCAGGGCAATGCTCGCACCCAGCTCGGGGTCGCTGGCGATAGCCTCGGTGGTGTAGAACATCTCGGGCATGCCGGAGCCCTTGGGGCCCTCGTAGCGAATGATGACGGCGTCGCCGGGCCTGACCTCGTGCGTCAGGACGGCGTGAATGGCGTCCTCCTCGCAATCGAACGGACGTGCCTTAAGCGTGGCCTGGAACATCTCGCGCGGAACGACGGTGTGCTTGACGACCGCGCCCTCGGGGGCAAGGTTGCCGTGAAGGATGGCGATGGAGCCATCGGTGCCGAAAGCCTGGTCAAACGGACGGATGATGTCCTCGCGCTTGAGGTTCCACTTCTCCAGGTAGCGACCGCACTTCTCGTAGTAGCCGTTGTTCTTGAGGTCCTCGAGGTTCTCGCCGAGAGTCTTGCCGGTGACGGTCATAACGTCGAGGTGGAGCATCGACTTGATCTCCTCCATGATGCGCGGCACGCCGCCCGCATAGTAGAAGAACTGCGCCGGCCACTCGCCTGCGGGGCGAACGTTGAGCAGGTAGTGGGCGCCACGGTGCAGGCGATCGAAATCGTCGGCGGACATCTCGATGCCAAACTCGCGGGCGATCGCGGGAATGTGCAGCAGCGAGTTGGTGGAACCGGAGATGGCGCCGTGGACCATGATGAGGTTCTCGAAAGACTCCTTGGTCACGATGTCGCGGGGGCACAGGTTGTGCTCGGAGAGCCACACGGACTGGCGGCCGGCCTCGCGCGCAAACTCACGCAGGTCGGAGCTGGTAGCGGGCAGCAGGGCCGTGCCGGGGAGCATAAGGCCCAGGGCCTCGGCGGTAACCTGCATGGTCGACGCGGTGCCCATAAACGAGCAGGCGCCGCAGCTGGGGCATGCGTTGTGCTTGGCAAACTCAAGCTCCTCGCGAGAGATCTCGCCGCGCTCGTAGCGGGCAGAAATCGCGCCGAGCTGCTCCAGGGTCAGCAGGTCGGGACCGGCATCCATGACACCGCCGGTAACGACGATGGAGGGGATGTTGATGCGGCCCATGGCCATGAGGTTCGCAGGCAGGCCCTTATCGCAGCTGGCGACAAAGACGCCGGCGTCGAACGGGGTGGCCTTGGCATGGATCTCGATCATGTTGGCGATCATGTCGCGGCTGGGCAGCGAGTAGTTGATGCCATCGTGACCCTGGGCCTCGCCGTCGCAGATATCGGTGCAGAAGTAACGGGCACCGTGACCGCCAGCCTCGGCAACGCCGGCACGGACCTCCTCGACCAGCTCGAACAGGCCGGCAGAACCCGGGTGCGAGTCGCCGAACGTCGACTCGATAATGACCTGCGGCTTGTCCAGATCCTCGATAGACCAGCCAGAGCCCAGGCGCAGCGGGTCCATCTCGGGGCTGATGGTGCGAAACTTGCCGGAACGCGGCTGCAGCTTGGCAACCAGGTCGGCTGCCTCCTGCTGAATCTGTGCCTTGGTCTTCTCGTCCATGATGCTCTCCTCTTTTGATTTGAACGGTTGTATCAATCGTTGGTTAATGAATCAGGTGTAAATGGGTACCGAGCGATACACTCGGCAAAAGATGCTTAGCTACGCGAACTAGGCGAAGAACGAAATCACCAGGGCGCAGGCAAGACCCGAAAGGCCGATGAGCGTCTCCATAACGGTCCAGGACTTGAGGGTGGTCTTCTCGTCAATCTCCAGGAACGAGGAGCACATCCAAAAACCGGCATCGTTGACGTGCGAGAGGGCCGTGGCACCGCCACAGATAGCAAGACAGATAGCGGCACGCATGAGCACCGAAGCGCCGGCGACCGCGGGCATGGCGGCCATAATGCCCGATGCCATGGTCATAGCGACGATGGAGCTGCCGACAGAGGCACGCACCATGACGGCGATCAAAAAGGCAACGACCACCAAAGGCAGCGGTGAGGCCTCGAGCATAGGGCCGATAACCTGGCCCAAGCCGCAGTCCTGCAGCATCCAGCGAATGACGCCGCCGCAGGCGATAACCAGCAAGATCATGCCGACGGGCTTAAGAGAGCGGTCGAGCAAGGCCTTGAGCTCGGCGCCGGAGTAGCCGCGGCGCGCGCCCAGCAGGTACATCGCGACGAGCGTGGCGAGCGTCAAAGCGACGAACGGCTTGCCCAGGAAGGCGAGAATCGAAGCGAGCTCGGCGGGCATGGGGATATAAGAGGACAGTGTGCCCAGCAAAATCAGACAAAGCGGCGTGAGCACGATGGCAAGCACCATGCCAAAGGAGGGGAGCTCCTTTTCGTCGCTCGCGCCCTCGGCAGAGGTAAAGTGCTCCGGAACATCGGTAAAGATGCGACCGCCCACGTTGCGGCCCCAGATGACGCCGGCAATCGCCATGGCGATGAAGGCGGTAGGGATACCGACGAGAATCATGGTGCCCAGGTCGACACCGAGCGTGCCGGCGACCAGAACCGAACCGGCCGATGGCGGCACAAACGCATAGCCAGCGGCAAGTCCCGCGAGCAGCGCGATGCCGTAGTAGAGCGTCGACTTTTTGGTCTGGGATGCCACGCTAAACGCAAGCGGGATCAAAACGACCACGCCGGCCTCAAAGAACACCGTAGTGCCAATAATCAGACCGGTAATGCCCAGCGCCCAGCTGGAATGACCCTGTCCAAAGGTATCGATGAAGGTCTGGGCGATCTTCTTGGCGCCGCCGCTCTCCTCAAGAATCTGGCCAAACATCGAGCCAAGGCCAATGAGCAGGGCGATGTTTTGCAGCGTGGTGCCCACGCTCTTGGTGACAGTGTCCGCCACCAGGTCGAGCGGCATACCGGCGCCGATACCGATCGCGAGCGCCGAGACCATCATCGAAAGCACGGGGTGCAGCTTGAACTTAATGATGAGCGCAAGCAGCAGCGCAATGCCCGCGATGGCGGCGATGACCAGCCTGGTGGGGTCTGCCATAAACGTTGGGTCTGACATCTTTCCTCCAATTCATCAGACCTTTTGAATTCGTCTGATGACTATAGCGTGTTTTGGAAAGGTCTGATGTTTCATTTTGAAATTTGTCCGAAATACATCTGATGTATTTGGTAAACGGTCGTATTTGCGCTGCGAACGGTATATCTAAGCCGCCCGACTCAAATCCAGCGGCCAATATCGCATCCGTGGTGCGCTAAAATAGCTCAGATGAATTTTGTAATGAAAGGTATAGCTATGGCCCGCGCCGAATCGGGACTCCCCGAGCAAATATCGGAGAAAATCATTCAATTGATTCTGGATGAACACCTTGAGCAAGGCGATCGCCTGCCTAAGGAAACCGTGCTGGTCGAGCGCTTGGGCGCCGGCAGGAGCACCGTGCGCGAGGCCATGAAGCTGCTGCAGTCGCGCAACATCGTGCGCATCAAACAGGGCTCGGGCACCTATGTGGCATCAAACCCCGGCGTTGCCGACGATCCGCTGGGCTTTACCTTTATCGATGACAAGAGGCGCCTGGCACGCGACCTGCTCGAAGTGCGCTTTATGATCGAGCCGCAGATGGCCAGCATGGCCGCAGAGCACGCGACCGACGATCAAATCATCTGCATCAAAGAACTTTGCGACGAGTCCGAGCGCTTGGCCGCGCGGGACGAAGACTATTCCGCCGCCGACACCGCGTTTCATATCGCAATTGCCGAAAGCTGCGGCAACCTCGTTGTCCCCCGCCTGATGGGTGTGCTCAAGGCGTCTGTCCCTCTGTTTATTGACGTGACCGGCAAAAAGCTGGTTGAGGAAACCATCCGCACCCACCGTGGCGTGGCCGACGCCATCGCCGCGCGCAATCCCACCGCAGCGCACGACGCGATGTACCTGCATCTGGTGTACAACCGCAACATGATCGCAGAGGGAGCGCAGGAACAGAGCAAATAGACATCCGCACGGCAAGGGCGAGACTACCGTTCGCCTTTTAAAAGTGAACGTTCACCTGATTTTAGGGAATAAGGGGTGGCTATTACGCCGCTTCACCTATACTGACCTTGTATGAAAAGCAAGACTTATATAGATGAACGTTTCTTTTGAAAGGATCGCTATGTCTGATCTTATGGACAGCTTCCGTCTGGACGGCAAGGTCGCACTGGTGACCGGCGCCACCTACGGCATTGGCATGGCCATTGCCGAGGCGCTCGGAGAGGCCGGCGCCAAGATCGCCTTTAACGCCCGTCACGCCGACAAAGTCGCCGAAGCCGAGAAGCACTACCGTGAGCTGGGCTTTGACGCTCACGGCTATGTTGCCGACGTCACCGACGAGGCCGTCGTTGCCGAGCTCATCGCCAAGATCGAGGCCGACTTTGGCACCACGCCCGACATCCTGGTCAACAACGCCGGCGTTATCCAGCGCACCCCGATGCTCGACATGAGCGCCGAGGACTTCCGCCGCGTCGTCGATATTGACCTCAACGCACCGTTTATCGTGTCCAAGGCCTGCCTGCCCGGCATGATCGCCAAGGGCCACGGCAAGATCATCAACATCTGCTCGATGATGAGCGAGCTGGGTCGCGAGACCATCGCCGGCTATGCCGCCGCCAAGGGCGGACTCAAGATGCTCACCAAGAACATCTGCTCGGAGTTTGGCGAGGCCAATATCCAGTGCAACGGCATTGGACCCGGCTACATCGCCACGCCGCAAACCGCACCCCTGCGCGAGACGCAGCCCGACGGCAGCCGCCACCCGTTTGACCAGTTCATCATTGCCAAGACGCCGGCCGCCCGTTGGGGCACGCCCGAGGATCTGAAGGGCCCCGTCGTGTTCTTGGCTTCCGATGCATCGAACTTCGTCAACGGCCACATCCTCTACGTCGACGGTGGAATCCTCGCATACATTGGAAAGCAGCCTCAATAAGCGTCACCGCAACTGCCCACATCAGGTTTCATCCACTCGTTTTTCATTTGAGTTGCGGTGAGATAAGGATTGGTTTTGGCTTCTATCAGGCAAAACAGTCCGTATTCCACCGCAAGTTAGAAATAGGAAGGTAATTCGCAATGAAAATCGCTCTGATCAATGAGAACTCTCAGAACTCCAAGAACCCTATGATTGAGGCTGCCCTTAAGAAGGTTGTCGAGCCCATGGGCCACACTGTCTTTAACTATGGCATGTATGCCGATGCCGACTCCAAGCCCCTCACCTACGTGCAGAACGGCATCCTGGCCGCCGTGCTGCTCAACTCCGGCGCTGCCGACTACGTCGTGACCGGCTGCGGCACCGGCGAGGGCGCCATGCTCGCCTGTAACTCCTTCCCCGGCGTGCTGTGCGGCCACGTTGCCGACCCGCTCGATGCCTACACCTTTGCCCAGGTCAACGACGGTAACGCTGTCGCGATGCCCTTCGCCCTCAAGAACGGCTGGGGCCAGGAGCTCAACCTCGAGTACACCTTTGAGAAGCTCTTTGGCTTTGGTTCGGGCAACGGCTATCCTGCCGAGCGTGTTGAGCCCGAGCAGCGCAACAAGAAGATCCTCGACGGCGTCCGCGCTGTGACTATGCGTCCGCTCGTCGACGTTCTGGGCGAGATCGATCAGGACCTGGTGAAGGGCGCACTTGCCGGCGAACACTTCCAGGAGTACTTCTTTGCCAACGCAACCGACGAGGCCATCATCGCCAAGGTCAAGGAGATCCTGGGCCTCTAATCGCACGACTCATTGCAGCTAACGCAAGCGGCGGTCGTCCCACGTACGGGACGACCGCCGCTTTTTGCTATCTACCGACTGACGCCGCGGGGACAGGCCCCATGCACCAAGGGATTAACTAGAGCTCGCAGGCAATCTTGTAGCCGTCGCCGATGGCGTCGCGGATGTTGCCGATCTTGTTGGCATCGCCCAACACGTGGGTGGCAACGCCGGCAGCAGCAAGGTCGTCGGCCAACTTGGTATTGGGACGATAGCCCATGGCAAGTACCAGCGTATCGGCATCGGCGATGGTGTGAATCTCGCCATCCTTCTCGTAGCTGATGGCATCCTCGGTAATCTCGGTCACCTTGGCCTCGGTCAGCACGTGAACGCCCTTGGAGAGCATGCGCGTGATGAGCACCGCGCGACCGGCGCCGCCCTCGTTGGCGGCGAGCGTCTTGGTCATCTCGATGACGGTGACGTCGCGATTGGCCGGCGACAGATCGTTGACCAACGGGGCCAGGTAGTCGGCCGTCTCGCAACCGACGGTGCCGCCGCCCACGATGACAATCTTCTTGCCCGGGAAAGCCTTGCCGCCCAACAGGTCGTCAGCCGTCATGACCTGCTTAAATCCCTGCATGAAGGCCGGGGCGATGGGCTCGGCGCCATAGGCCAGGACGACCTCGTAGCCGGCGTAGTCACGCTGAATGTCCTCGGCAGTAAGCTCGGTGCCAAATACGCACTTCACGCCGACCTCGGCCAGGCGACGGTACTGATACTTGATCACGCGGGTGAGTTCCTGCTTTGCCGGCGGAACGGCCGCGATGCGCATCTCGCCACCCGGCTCGTCCTGCTTATCCACGAGCACTACGTTGTGGCCGCGCTTGGCAGCAATGTAGGCTGCCTCCATGCCCGCAGGACCAGCGCCCACAACCAGCACGTTCTTAGCCTCGGCGGCAGGCTCGTAGCCGGCCTCGTCGCGCTCAACATCGGGATTGACGGTGCAGGAGATGCGCTTGCCAAACATAATGCCGTTCAGGCAGCGCAGGCAGCCGATGCAGGGGCGGATGTCGTCGGCGTTGCCGGCAGCGGCCTTATTGCAGAACTCGGCATCGCACAGATTGGCGCGGCCCATCATGCAGATGTCGGCAGCGCCGTCCTCGATCAGCTCCTCGGCGATCCAGGCCTCGTTGATACGTCCGACGGTGGCGACGGGAATGTTGACGTGCTTCTTGATCTCGCGCGAGCAGGCGGCATGCGAAGCCTGCTGCGTACCGGCGGCGGGAATCGCGGAGCCGCGCTTGATGGTGGTACCGCCCGACACATGAATCATGTCGACGCCGGCCTTCTCCAGGCGACGCGAGACGTAGATCATGTCGTTGAGGGTCAGGCCGCCATCGGTGTACTCGTCGCCCGAGATACGGACGTCGATGATAAAGTCCTTGCCGCAGCGCTCGCGAATCTCAGCGATGACCTCGAGTAAGAAGCGCATGCGGGCGTCGAGCGAGCCGCCGTACTCATCGGTACGCTTGTTGTAGAGCGGGGTCAAAAAACCGCCGAGCATGCCGTGGGCGTGGGCCGCATGGACCTCGACGCCATCGACACCGGCCTTCTGCATACGCACGGCAGCGTCGCCAAACTGATGCGTGAGCTCGTGAATCTCGTCGACCGTAATGGGACGTGGCGCCTCGCGGGCGTAGGACGGGCCCACAAAGGACGGAGCGATCAGGCGCGGCGTGCCCGGAATGTTAAAGGCCATGTAGGCGGGGTGGAAGAGCTGCGGCATGATCTTGCAGCCATACTCGTGGACGGCCGCGGCGAGCTTTTCCCAGCCGGGGATAAACGTGTCGTCGTAGCAGCACATGTCACCCGGCAAATAGGTATAGGTAGGCTCGACCGTCACGACCTCGGTGATGATCAGGCCAACGCCGCCCTTGGCACGGGCACGGTAATGATCGACCAAGTCGTCGGTCACATAGCCATGATCGGCCAGGTTCGTGGACACCGGCGGCATAAAGACGCGGTTCTTGACCTCGGTCGTACCGACCTTGATTGGGCTAAAGAGCATTGGATAGGCAGAGGACTCCATACAGGGTTCCTTTCATTTGAGCCGCTCGGCGGCAGTTGCTGACGTATCTATCGTACCAGCACCCACCAAGCTCACGAGCGTACGTCCTCCCCCGCCTTTTTGCCGTCCAGCAAAAAAGTTGCGGTGGAATACGGAGTAGATAAGGCTTTTGACAGCCAAAACAGTCCGTATTTCACCGCAACTAATGGATGGGATGTGTTAGAGACCCAAATAGGCAGTCATGCCTTCGACGGCGAGCTTGGCGCCTGCCACGGCATGAACCACGGTGAGCGGGCCGTTAACCACGTCGCCGGCGGCAAAGACGCCGGGCACGGTGGTCATGCCGTTCTCGTCGACCGAAAGCAGGCCGCGATGGTCGGTCTCCAGACCACCCGTCGTAAGCACAAGCTTGTCTTTGGGCACCTGCGAAGCCGCAATCACAACTGTGTCGGCAGACGCATGGTCGAGCTCTTCCTCGTACCCCACCACGTTATTCTCCTCGTCGAAGATAGCCGTCTCGAAGACCGGACCGTTATCGTCGATGGCACAGATCGCCTTGCCGCACACAATCTCGGCACCGTCAAGCTCGGTCAGCTCAACCTCGTCGTCGATGGCCGAGATATGGCGCGAGCGGGCATACACGGTGACCTTGCGAGCGCCCGAGCGCAGGGCTGTGCGGGCAACATCCATGGCAACATTGCCGGCACCGATGACCGCCACGTTCTGCCCGATTGCCACGCTCGCGGGATCGACCAGGTAATCGATGCCAAACAGCACGTTGCCGCGCGACTCGCCGGGAATACCCAACTTTCGAGCTCGCCAGGTACCGGTACCGACAAAGACCGCGTCGTAGCCGTCACGTAGCAGGTCATCGATGTGCAGTGCGCCGCCGATGGTGGTCGAGGGGCGCACGCGCACGCCAAGCGAGCACATCACGTGGCGGTACTTTTGTACGAGCGCACGGGGCAGGCGGAACTCGGGGATACCGTATTCCAGCACACCGCCGATCTCGGGGCGCTGTTCAAATACCGTGACGGCACAGCCCAGCTGGGCCATCTTAATGGCCACGGTAATACCGGCGGGACCGGAACCGACCACAGCAACCTGTTTGCCACACGACGGCGCGGGCGTCCACTCCTTACGATCTAAATACGCTGTGGAGATGTAGTGCTCGATGCTCGAAAAATGCACGGGTGTGCCCTTACGGCCCTGAATGCAAGCGCCCTCGCACTGGCCCGAATGATTGCACACCATGGAGCAGACCGCGCTCATGGGATTGTTCTGGAACAGTAGCTCGCCCGCCTCTTCTAGACGGCGCTGTTTGAACAAGTCGATGACCTGCGGAATAGGCGTCTGAACCGGGCAGCCCTTAAGCTGACAGAACGCCCTTTTACAACCCAGGCAACGATTCGCCTCTTCGACAATGTGGATAGCCACGCAACTCCCCTTTTTAATGCAATCCAATGGGGCGACGATAAAGACCCTTCACCGCCGCCCCCATACAGGTAATCTCAATCTGCCGACACGGCAAAAGCCAATGCTATAACTCGCGATGCGAAGCCCCGCAGCGAGCGGACATGTGCTTGAGTGTCGCCAGGCAGTCAGCCGCCGTCGCCGGCACGCTGTTCTCGACCACGCAGGGAATCCCAGGGCAGGCGGCAGCCGCCCAGGCCACCACGGGCTCAAAGTCGTATCGTCCCGTCTCGCCCACGCCATGGCATACCAGGCGCGAACCCGTACCGTCGCACCAACCGGCTTCGTCCTCGTTGTCGACGACCTCATAATCCTTGGCGTGCAGCACGCGGATCTTGCTGCCGCATAAGTAGAGTATGCGCGCGGTAATTTCCTGCGCTTCGTCAACGACGCTGGGGTGCAGCAGCGACACTGGGTCATAGATCACGCCGAGCGACGGGCTCGAGACGCGCTCCAGCACCTCACGGCAGCGATCCGGCGTATTAACCGTCTCGTTCCAACCGGGCTCGATCAGTATTTGCCCGCCCACGGCCTCGGCCCGATCGCAGACGTGTGCAAGTCCGTCTGCAAACGCATCGAGTGCCTCGTCGGTCATGCGGTCGTCCGCGACGCGGTTCTGCGCATTGGGGCGACCGGTCTCGGTGCCAACCGGGCATCCGCCGAGCATCTGGGCAAAGTTCAGGCATGCCTCGTACTCGGCATAGTTATCCATGAGCTGTTGGCGATCGGGCGTCGCCAAATTCTTATAGCAGCCGAGCACGGCGACCGAAACGCCCGCCTCGTCGAGCACCGCACGCAAATGGTCGGCAAGCTCGCTGGTCAGGCCGCCTCGATCGATCCCCATCGATGCGTAGAGCACCTTGCTCGGCAGCTGAATGCACGAAAAGCCCAGCTCTCCCGCCATGCGAATGCGTTCCTCGACGGTCCCCTGCGGAAGGTCGTGCAAACGTACACCCGGAGTAATAGCCCCCACGTTATTCACATCCCTTATGAGCGTTGATGCCCGGGGTGTATCCGCCAAACGGGTCCTCGATGGAGCACACGCCCGAGGGGGCGAGCGGATCGCGCTTACCGGCCAGCTTGTCGTGATGCATGGTCTCGATATAGGCAAGCACCAGCGGCGCCACACCCTTTGCATCATTTTTGACCACGGGCTCGCTCATGTAGTAATCAAACGTGCCCTCGCGGTGCGCGGTGTTGCCCAAGCCCGCGACCAGGCAGATGTTGTCGAGCGCCAGCTGGCCATCATGCTCGGACAGGCAGGTCTCGCAGATGCCGTCGAAGGCGCGACGGCCGTACTGGTAGTAACGCTCGCCCAGCACGCCCAGACGCACGCCTTTCATGATGGCATTGGCAAAAATCGCGCTACCAGACTCCTCCAGGTAGTTGGGGGCGATATTGGGCAGGTTGATGACCTGATGCCACATGCCGGTCTTCTCGTCCTGATACGGCAGCATGGCGTCGATCAGGTCGTGGAACATCTTGTGAATCTCGCCCTTCTCGGCTGACATCGAAGGCGGCATGAGCTCCCAGGTATCGATGAGTGCCATGGCAAACCAGCCCTCGGCGCGCAGCCAGAAGTTAGCCGAAAGGCCGGTGACCGGGTCGCACCAGAACTGTTTGCGGCTCGCGTCGTAAGCGTGATAGTACAGACCGTTGAGGGGGTTGCGCATCAGGTCATGCACGACCTGGAACATATGGAAGCTGTCCGAGCAGGCACGACGGTTGTGGAAGCTCAGCTCGTACTGCATGTAGAACGGCTGGGCCATATACATGCCATCGAGCCAGATCTGGTTGGGATAGACGGCCTTGTGCCAAAACACGCCTTCTTTGGTGCGCGGCTGGGTCTCGAGCTGGCGATAGATGGTGTCCATGGCGGCACGGTACTTGGGCTTGCCCACCAGGTCATAGAGCTTGTAGAGGGTCTTGCCCGCATTGACGTTATCGAGGTTGTAATCCTGCGGGTTGTAATGCTTGATGGTACCGTCGTCCTGGACAAAGAAATCGATGTAGTCATCGGCAAAGGTCAGGTAGCGCTGCTCACCCGTGATCTCGTACAGCTCGATGAGCGCCTTGATCATGCAGCCGTCGATATAGTTCCAGGTGTTCTCCTTGCCGGCGCGAATCTTTTCGATATTCCAAGCCGGCGCCTGCGGCGTAGAGGTTTCGATCAACTGCTCGATATAACGGTCCAGGATTTGATTGCAACCCATTGCTGTCCCCTCTGACATAAACGATAGGTGAACGTTACCCCTAGTGTAACGCGAACGGGGAATATAGGGTGAACGTTAACCCTATATTCCCCGCAAACGGCAGACTTTTAGCGGCAAACGGCGGTGAGACCCGCGGCGATGCGTTGCGCCAGGCGCTCATAGCCGGCAGGACTGTAATGCAGACCGTCCGGCATATAGAGCTCGCGGTGCTCTGGCAAAAACGGGCTGATGCCACTTTGCGCATACAGGTCAATCACCGGAACGGAGTAGCGGTCACAGACCTCGAGCATCGCCTTTACGTAGGCGACCTGCGTCAACCCCAGGTGATTGAGCTCATCGCTTGCCGGGATATCCTTCTCGTGCTTACCGCTCGTCTTGCACGGCGTCATAAACACAAGCTTTGCCTGGGGCGAACGCGCCGTGATGGTGCGGATCAGGTAATCGAGTGCACCATAGAACTCGTGCACATCGGTACTGCCCAACTCGCCAAGCGGCACGTTGCGGCTAAAGTCGTTGACGCCGCCAAAGACGATGTAGATATCAGCCGCATTGTCGATGCCGTCCAGGCGCTCGACAAACGAATCGCTGCGGTCGGCCTTGATGGCGATACGCGAACCCTTGATGCCAAAGTTCTCGATGACCGCGCCTCCCAGCAACGCGCCCAAATGCGAGGTCCACGAGATGTCGTTGCCTCCCCCACCGCAGCCGTTGTCGCCCCAGGTCGTTGAGTCGCCAAAGCAGCAAATGGTCGATTCACTCAAGCTCTTCGTTTCCATAATCTTCTCCTCATCCGCCCATCGGCGGTCATACAGGAACGTACCGTTTATTCGCAGCATGCCGAGGGGCTATGCACGGGGGCGCATTCCGCAACGTGCGAATCGAGCCATTCGATATCCTCGGCAAGATGTGCCACGCCCAGATGGTGTTCACCCGGACACACCTCGTGCCGCAGGCCATCTCTGCGACCCAGCAACTTGTAGGCATCGCGCACGATCTTGAGCTGCTCGTCAACATTTTTCAGCCCGCGCGCACCGTTCAGATGATCCTCTTCGCAGCTCTGCACCAACAGCGGATGCGGCGCGATGAGCGAGGCAATATCGCCCATGTCGAGTAAGCGCCAAAGTCCGGGTGTGTAGTTGCAGCTGCAATTGCCATTGAGATGCAGCAGCGAATCACCGACACCATACAGATAGCCCGAGACAAACGCCTTGCGCACACGCGGGTCGAGTGCGGCCAGGTACAACGTCATGTAGCCGCCACCCGAAAAACCAAAGCAACCCAAGTCATCCATGGCAATGTCGCCGCGCGCCTCCAAGTAATCGATCAAGCGCATGTTGTCCCAGACGTTGAGGCCCGCAACCGTAAGACCCAGTGGCTCGGCCATACGTGCTTGATTCAGACACGTACCGCGCAGGTAGCTGTTCTCGTCATCGCCCTGGCCCTTCCAGTCACGACGGTATCCCCAGCCGCGCGCATCAGGACAGACGGTTACGTAACCCATGCGTGCCAAACGCAGACCGTAGTCGTAATTGAACTTACGCACGGCATCATCGACAGCCGGCACGCCCGCAACACCGGCTACGCTTGCAGCACCCGCTCCCTGATGGCCATGCGGGCAGATATAACAGCGTTTGAGCCCCCGCTCATCAAGCTTAGGACAAGACGGCTCCAACAGGTAAAACGGCATCCACACATCGTGCTCAACCTGCAATATCGCATGGGTGCGCACGATGCCGCCGGCAACCCGCACGCGGCTGAGTTCACGAATCTCAATCGGGACGCGGTCCATAAGTGAAAGGCCCAAAACATCGTACAGACGAGTCCTGGTCGCAATCTTCCACGCCTCAAAATCTGCAGGAGTCTTGCCCGCAAATGCCGCCGAGCGCCCTTCGCGCTTCAGCCGGGCACGCAGCGCAGGCTCGTCTTCGCAGTACGTCTCGATGTGCACGGTGCGACCATTGGCAGATAGCCCAGCCGTCTCAACCGCATCACCGGTGCCTCCCTCGGGATCCCAGCCATCCGCACCGGCAAGCACTTGTTCGCGGGCGTACCCGGCAGCAGCCATCACATCGAGTTCATTCGCCCACGGCACCCAGCCGGTAGCATCACCCGCCGGCCCATGCAGGATCGCGCCAGCATACTGCACGCAGTTGTGCGCCGCCGGCTTATTCCAATCCCACCAGCCTTCGCGCTTGATATGTCGCCCCAGCCAGCAATCGATCAGCACAGTTTGCGCCCATTCGCGCCAAGGACGACCCAGGTAGACCGAATCCGGCGCCACGCCATCCGGAGCTGTAAACGAACAGCCGTGGAACACAAAGCCGTGCGGCTCGCCTTCGGGCGTCGACGCCGCCGTCACGTAGCCGTTCACGTCCATATCGCGGTTGAGCGAGCGAATCTCGCACCCCTCAAAGTAGGCACGCGCGCCGCCAAAGATAAAGTCGACATCGCCCTCGATCCGGCAACGTCGAAAATACTGGCGCCCCACCCGGCGCGGCGCATACTGTTTGGGTCCTATAAACCCGCCCGGTTTGGCCTCATGCGGCGGCAGCGGACCCAAAAACAGCGTGTCTTGGTGTCCCTTAATGCAGCAGGCATCGACAACCAGACGGTCGCCATCAGCATACAGGGCAATCGCTTGACCGACCTCGCGCCCATCGCCCGCATCGTTTTCGATCGTGAGGTTCTCGAGCCGTACGTCGTCGGCATCGACCAAAACGGTATAGGTCCTAAACGTGCCGAGCGTGCCGTCGACGCCCGAGCCGTCCTCCGAAGGCATCTTGGCACCCAGGCTGCCCACGATACGCACGCTGTCGGCCGTCTCTCCCTCAATCGTCACATGCGAGCGATGAATCTCGACCCGCTCGCAATACTCGCCCGGATCGACGCGAATCATCACCGGTTGCTCGGCATCCGGATAGAGCTGATCGGCTGCCGCCAAGGCATCGGAAATCGTTGGATACGCTCCTGCCGCAGCCCTCGAAACGCGCAGCGTATAGATACTTTCGCTCATCGTCCATCACGCTCCCATGCAACGAACTGTTCAGGCCAGCCCTGAACCTGTGGCTGAATATGCTCGGCGCAGCCCTTAAATGCCGTTTGGGCCGTGGCGAGCGATGCCCCATGCTTTCCATGCGGAAAGACATGTAGGCTAAAGCCAATCCCGTGGTCGGCAAGAGCCTGCGCAAGAAGGAGGCTATTTTGAACTGGTACCGATGCATCCTCGGCGGTATGCCACAAGAACGTACGGGGGAAGCCATCGCCCACCATATTCTCGATCGACAACTTTTGAGCCAAAGCGCCATCGGCACCCGTTAGGTGTTCAAACGAACCACGATGAGCATAGGCCCCCGAGCTTACGACCGGATAGCCCAAGCAAAGTGTGTCAGGCCGAATCGACTCAGGCGATGCCGAAATCGACTCTGCAAGCCAGGGTTGGTCCCAAAGCGCCCCGAGCAAGCCAACTAGATGCCCACCGGCCGAAAAACCCATGACCGTAATCCGATCAGGATCGACACAGTACTCTGCCGCATGGCTTCGGACGGTATCGACCGCCCGCGCGAGTTCTTGCAATGCCAGCGGATAGACAGCCGGAGCAACCGAATAGTTCAGTACAAACGCTTGGTAGCCCATCGCCAACAAACGGAGCGCTACCGGCTCGCCTTCGCGCGGCGAAACGTGATCGTAGCCGCCTCCTGGCACGACCACAACTGCAGGCAGCGGTTTTAAAGCATAAGCATCTTCGGTCGGGGCAAAAACATAAGACGTAATCGTGGCAGACGAGCCATCGACCCCGACAGGAATCGTTTTATTGAGCATGTATTCCCTTTCACCATGATGCGTAGCGCAGCGCACACGGCCGTATCGCACAAGGGCTGCATTGCCGATTTATCCGACAATGCAGCCCTGGTCATCAACCCGAGTTAGGAACGGACAACCTTGTCGACGTTCTGGAGCTGCAGTTCCTCGCCGTCCTGGCCCTCGATCACCACATTTTGCAGATCGAGTACCTTGACGTTTTGCGCAATGATACCCTGACACACCATGGGCTCAACGCCGCAGGCCATGGCCGGGACAAAGGGCTCGGCATCCGGCGCGAAGGTCACGTGGACATCCTGGAACGTCAGGCGCGTTACTTTACTCTCGGGCAGGCCCGTGATGTAGGCAGCGGCCGCGTGGCAGTTAGTGGCCTCGATATCGCAAAACGTCGTGGCACCAAAGCCGGGCGTGCGGTCGTCGACAGGCAGCGCCTCGCGAGACTGCACGTAATCGGTCTTGCCGTCCTTGTCACAGAAGTAGAAGGAGTTGACCACGAAGGGCGTGAGTACCTCGTCCATGCGAATGTGCTCAAAGGTAATGCCCTCGTTGACGGCATCCTTGCCGCGCCCGCGGCGGGTCTTGACGCGCAGGCCGCGGTCGGTGCGCTCAAAGAGGCACTTGCTCACGGTAAGGTCCTTGATGCCGCCGGCAGCCTCTGAACCCAGGACCACGGCGCCGTGACCATCGTGCATGTAGCAGTGAGAGATCAGCACGTCGTGCGTGGCGGGACGAAGCTCGGGCTCAATGCCCAGCTTGCCGCTCTTGATGGCGATGCAGTCGTCGCCCACCGAGAACTGACAGCCAAGGATGCGGACAAAGCCGCAGCTCTCGGGATCGAAACCGTCGGTGTTGTGGGAGTTCTTGGGACCCTCGATCGACAGGCAGAGCGCGTCGACATGCTCGGACAGGACGGGATGGATATTCCACGCCGGGCTGTTGCGGACGGTGAAGCCGGCCAAGCTCACGTTTTGGCACTCGGACAGGAAAATCATGCGCGGGCGGGCGACCTCGCGGCCCTCCTCAGGACGGAAGATGTTCTTAAAGTCCTTGTTCCACCAGTTGTCCTCGGCAAAATCAGTCTGACCGTCGATCGCGCCGCGACCATAGATGCACACGTCGTGCACGCTCAGACCCGTAAAAGTAGAGCAGTAGGTCGAGAAGCTCTCGCCCTCCCAGCGGCCCAGGGGCAGCATATCGGTGCCAGCATACCCAGCACCCTCGTCGCCCGTGACCGTACCGGGGATGTAGGCAAGCGCCGCACGATCGTGGCGAGCCAGCAGCACCGCTCCCTCGGCGAGCTCGATGTTGATATTGCTCTTAAGGAAGAGGGACTTGATACGATAGCTGCCGGCGGGAATCAGCACGCGCCCGTCCTTGGGACAGGCCATGATGGCAGCCTGGATGTTGGTGGTGTCGTCGTGCTCGGCATCACCCTTGGCGCCACAGTCGCGAACGTTGATGGTAAAAGGCTCAGCCGGCGTGGTGACACCTACGCTCAGCTCACGCTCGCCACAAACAAAACGAACCAGGTTGCGCTTGCCGGGGGTCAGGCCGTCGACATAGGTCTCGACCGTATTCGTGGTACCAGCGGGCTCGTCGTTGACAAAGATCTTCCACGTATCGGCACAGGTAAAGTAGCCGCCGTCGTCAAGCTCGATCACGGCCGCGCGGGCGTTGCGCCAGATAACGTTCGTCTCCATGGATTTCTCCCTCAAAAAGATGCTCTAAAGGCAAATTGTACGCTGTTAAAAAAGGGCCGTGCCTGCCGGCGGAATTCCGGTGGCACGGCCCTGTGATTTGGACGATATGTCGGCCTTACTCGGCGGGGGTTACGCTACCGTCCTGGAAGCCAACGTTGTTGTGGGCAAAGCAGTCCTCGTACTTAAAGCCGGAGAGCTCCTCGCAAAGCGCCTTGACCTCGGGCTTGACGTCGGCCATCTTGCTACCCTCCTTGACGCGGTGAATCTCGTCGCAAAGGATGTCGCACTGCTCCTTGTCGATCTTGATGCCGCGGGCAAGGACGGCCGCAAGCAGGAAGAAGCCGGCGCAGCCGATGATCATGTAGCCGCAGATATACAGAGGCACGGTAGCGGGCTGGGTCACGGCGTCGCTATTGCCGGCGGTCTGAATGAAGCCGGAGGCAGCAAGGACGATAGCCCACACGTTGACGGCGATAGCCTGGGCGATCTGCTGGCAGAGCTGCTGCGCGGAGCTGTAGATGCCCTCGCGACGACGCAGGGTGATGAGCTCATCGACATCGGGGATGTAGTTGAGCAGAACATCGGGCAGGTACTGGAAGCCGACGTAGAAGAACTTCCAGATGGCGAAGATGATGGGGTAGGCGATCATGGCGATGGCGACCGTGGAGGTGCCGTTGATCTGACCAAAGGCGAAGTAGTTGTAGGCAATGATGCACGCAGCGCAACCGACATTTGCGAGGTACCAAGACTTGTGGAAGCCCTTCTTGGCCATGAGGGCGACCCCGATGGCGGTGCAGACGATAGCGACGACCTTGCCAGGCATCTCCATCACGGACTCGTAGGACTTAGGAATCTGCAGGCAGTAGACGATGAAGAAGGATAGGCAGGCAGACCAGCAGGCAGCAGCAAGCTTCGTGGAGACCTGTGCATACAGGACCTTGCGGAAGGACTTGTTGCGGAAGGTGGAGATAACGTCGATGAAGAACTTCTTGATGCCCTCGCCGACGCTCTCGATCTTCTCCTGAGCGACCTCCTCGGGGGTGTGCTCCCACGTGGACAGGTACACGCAGAGCAGCGAGATTGCCATGACCGAAGCGTTGATCGTAGCGATGATGAAGTAGCTAAACGGGTTGGTCTCGCCGAAGGTGCCAAAGCCAAAGCCGACGAGTGCTGCCATCAGGAAGCCGGCGGCGTTACCAAAGAGATGCTTGTAGCCGGTAAGGTACGTACGCTCCTTAAAGTCGTCGGTCATCTCGATGGTAAGCGGCGACAGGTTGGCGGTGCAGAACGTGTACGCGACGTTGTAGATCAGGTACAGCACAAAGTAGTACGGGAAGCCAAACGGCGTAGCCACGAAGATGAGCGGCTCGGCGATCATCATCGGGATGGCCAGCAAGATCCAGAAACGACGACGACCAAAGATGCGGCCAATCTTGGTGGCATAGAAGTTATCGGCCACAAAGCCCATCAGCGGGCAAAGAATGGCGTTGACATAGATGGCAAACGAGCTGATCAGTGCAGCCTCGCCTGCGGACAGGCCACACTCCGTGGACAGGAACAGCACCATGTAGCTGTGCGTAAAGGTCAGGGCACCGGAATTGAGCATACCGCCCATACCAAAGCCCAAGCGCGTCCAGAATGTGATCTTACGCTTTTTTCCGATCTTATTAGTCATCGAGCTCCCTCTCTTTTCTCGATTGTCTTGTAACAAGACAGTTGAGTCCACACTGACATCTGTCTGCCCAGCGTTTAGGGTGAACGTTTAGTTAGATTATGCGCGATTGCTTACGACAGGTGAACGTTCACTTGAATAATATCCTTGAACGGTCGATTTTTACCGCTGAACGGACACAATTGAGATCCTCACACCTATTTTCTGCTGGTAAAGGTGCCATGCTGGACAGCCATGAGATAGGTGAACGTTTATCAGATTTTCCAACATATTCACTTAACCACGAAACGAAAAAGCCCCGCCGGGAACACTCCCGATGGGGCCGACGACATAGCGCTACGCTTGGGTGCATTTGCCACTACAGGCAGACGCCGTCCTTCCAGATGCTGATCTCGTGACAGCCACGGCGCTCAGCACTCGTGAGCTTACCGCTCGCCGTCTCCAGCACCAGCTGGTACAGATCGTGGGCAGCCTCGTCGAGCGTGCGCTCACCCGTGGCAATCACGCCAGCGTTAAAGTCCATCCAGTTGGCCTTGTGGTCGCACAAACGCTGATTGGTGAACACCTTGAGGGTAGGCGCCGGCGCGCCAAACGGTGTGCCGCGGCCGGTCGAGAACAGAATCACGTGGCAGCCGGCAGCCGTCAACACCGCGGGGGGCGCACATGAGCAGGTC
>UQNG01000009.1:0-39582 GCA_900542335.1 uncultured Collinsella sp. | reverse complement strand
GCTGCTGACGCGCGGGGCGGCGCCCGTCCTTGGCCGAGCCGCCTGCCGAGTCGCCCTCTACGATAAAGAGCTCGGTGAGCTCAGCGTCGCGCACCGAACAGTCGGCGAGCTTGCCGGGCAGCGATGCCGTCTCGAGCAGGCTCTTGCGGCGGGTCGCCTCGCGCGCCTTGCGGGCGGCGTTGCGCGCCTTGCAGGCCTGTTGGGCCTTCTTGACGATCTCACGAGCGGGCTTGGGATGCTCCTCGAGGTAATCGGCAAGGCCGTCGGTCACGATCTTGAGCGTCAGCGCGCGCATATAGGAGCTGCCGAGCTTGGCCTTGGTCTGGCCCTCAAACTGCGGATCGGGCAGTTTGACCGAGATGACGGCCGATAGACCCTCGCGCACATCGTCGCCGGTCAGGTTGGCGTCTTTTTCCTTGAGCAGGTTCTGCTTGCGAGCGTAATCGTTAATCACGCGGGTGAGTGCGGTACGGAAGCCCTCGAGGTGCATGCCGCCCTCGGGGGTGTAGATGTCGTTGGCAAACGACATGACGTTCTCGCCGTAGCCGCTATTCCACTGCAGGGACACCTCGACCTCGCCCATCTTGGTCACGGGCGCATCCGGATCCGATTTGCCCTCAATATAGATGGGCTCCTTAAAGGCCTCGGGGACATCCTTGCCCTCGTTGAGGAACTTGACGAAGTCGATGATTCCGCCGGCATAGCAAAACTCCTCCACATGGGGAGTCGCCTCGCGCTCGTCGGCCAGCACGATCTTGAGGTTCTTGTTGAGGAATGCCGTCTCCTGCAGACGGTTGTGCAGCGTGTCGAAATCGTAGATGCAGGTCTCGAAGATCTCGTCGTCGGGCCAGAAGCTGACAGTGGTACCCGTCGAATCCGAGGTGCCCACGACCTCCATCTTCTTGACAGTTTTGCCGCGCGAAAACTCCATCTCGTAGATGTTGCCATCGCGGCATACCTGTACGACCACACGCTTGGACAGGGCGTTGACGACGGAGATGCCCACGCCGTGCAGGCCGCCCGAGACCTTGTAGGCCGAGTTATCGAACTTACCGCCGGCGTGCAGGATCGTCATGACGACCTCAAGCGTCGGGATCTTTTTGATAGGATGCTCGTCGACGGGGATGCCGCGCCCGTTGTCGACGACCGTGATGGAGTTGTCGGCGTGGACCGTCACCTGAATCTCGGTGCAGAAACCGGCCATGGCCTCGTCGACGGAGTTGTCAACGATCTCCCACACCAGGTGATGAAGACCGCTGGCGCTCGTCGAGCCAATGTACATGCCCGGGCGCTTACGAACGGCCTCGAGACCTTCGAGAATCTTAATCTCGCCGCCATCGTAATCGTTTTCGTTTGCCACACGTCCTCCTTCAGTTAAGAAAATGTGTATAGCCTTACTAGTTTATCGTAAAAAAATACCCTCGGGAACGAGGGTATTTGGCTCTACAAGGCCACCAGATGCGATTTAAGGCTCTTTTTTGCTCTGCACGCCCTTGGCCCACTCGGCACTGGCTCTCATGGCATTCTCGAGGGCCTCGCGCAGTTTTTGATCTTCGATGGGCGCCACTTGGCGCTCGATCTCGCCGCGTTCGGCCTCGCTGAGATCGGCGTGCGGAGCCGGCGGGCGCTCGGTCACGGCTGGGCGCAGGCGCTCCTTGGCAGCCGGCGGCGTGTGACCGGGCGCGGTCGTTTTGAACACCAGGCCGTCCACATGCGCCCCGGCCCGCTCCATGCGCGCCCGGATGATCTCGCGCAGCAGCGTCATCTCCTGCGTCCACGAGGGCGAATCGAGATACACCAGCAGCTCATTGGACTCGGGCAGGTAGCGCAGGCCCGTCACGTGGCGTCCCTCGCGCGTGCCCGAGCACACCGCATTCCAGGCACGATAGACCGCACGAGATTCCTCCGCAGCCTCCATTTGCGCGCGGCGTTCAGGTGTCGCGGCCGCCAGGATGCGCTGACGCTCGGCATCCAAAAAGCCGCCAAAGGCAACCGTTCCGTTCTCGCGCTCGTAATTAGCACGTCTCACCCATGCTCACCACCTTGGCTCGATCAAGCAGGTCATCGGTAAAGTACCCCAGGTTGGTGGTGGTTATGACTGTCTGGATATCATCACCGATCAGCTGCAGAAAAGCGCCCCGGCGCCCGGCATCGAGCTCGCTCATCACGTCGTCCAACAGCAGCAGCGGCGCTGTGCCCAGGATGTCACGGGCGACGGTCACCTCGGCCACCTTCCAAGCCAGCACCAGCGTACGCTGCTGCCCTTGGCTGGCAAACGAACGGGCAGATCGACCCGCAACGGTAAACTCAATCTCGTCGCGATGCGGACCCACAAGCGTCACGCCGCGGCGCATCTCCTCATCGGCACGCTCATCGAGGGCCGCGAGCATATGCTCGTACGCCCAGCCCTTAAGTTCCTCGCGCCCCTCGGTTTGAGGCAAATCCCCCAGTGTGGACACATAGGACACGCCTGCGTCCTCACCGGACGCCACCTGCCCATACGCGGCGCGCACATGGCCCGCCAGCCGGTCGAGCAGGGCCAAACGATGTACGAGCAGGGCTGACCCGGCGCGGGCGATGGAGTCATTCCATGCGCCGAGCATCTCGCGGCAGCACCAGGACTCCTTGAGCAGGGCGTTGCGCTGCGTCACGCAACGCCCGTAGGTGCTCGCCAGGTCGGCGTAACGGGCGCTCAGTTGCACGCCAAAGTCATCGAGGGCGGCGCGACGCACACTGGCACCGCGTTTGACCATATCCAGATGATCGGGGCAAAAAAGCACGCTCGGCAAAACCCCGCGCACGCCGGCGGCCGAGCATCTCTTGCCGTTACGGCTAAACGAGCGCTTGCCGTCCTCAACGTCCAGCCCCATATCGAGCACGCGGCCATCGCCCTCGAGTCTCAACTCGAGCCTGCACGAGCCCGTGCCGTCGTGCACGAGCTCGCCAGCGGTGGGATGCCTAAACGAGGCGCCGCTCGTCAAAAGCTGCAGCGCCTCTATAAGGTTGGTCTTTCCCGCCGCGTTGGGCCCCGCAAGCACCGTCACGCCTTCGTCCAGGTCAAGACGGTAGCTATCGAAACTGCGGTAGCGCGCGACGGAAAGGTTGCGGGCAAACATGGTCATGACGCAGCGCTAGATGCGAACCGGCATGACCAGGTACAGGTAGTTGATCTTGTCGTAGGACTTAAAGATACCCGCCTGTGAGTAGCTCTTGAGCTCCAGCGTGATCTCCTTCTCCTTGGACAGGGCATTGAGGCAGCCAAAGATGTAGTGGTAGTTAAAGGCGATGGTGCCCGACTCGCCCTCGGCCTCGACATCGATCGTCTCCTGCGCCAGATCCTGGTCATTGGAGATGGAGGACAGGCCCATCTGACCGTTCTCGACATCAATCTCGAACTTGACGGCGGGGTTCGCGCTCGCGATGACCGCCACGCGCTTGAGGGCGGCATTAAAAGCCGCCACGTCGATCTTGACGCTCGTCACGCACGAATCGGGGATGAGCTGCTTGTAGTTGGGATACACACCCTCGATACGACGCGACACGTAGGTGGTGTTGCCGGCCTCAAAGACAACCTGGGTGTCGGTGGCACCGATCATGATGGTCGCCTGGCTGGCCATGATGCTCAGGGCGTCGTTGAAGGCGTCAGCCGGGACGTTGAGCTCAAAGGATCCCTCGAGCGTCGAGGTCTCGACCTGGGTGTCGCATACAGCCAGACGGAAGGAGTCGGTTGCCACCAGGCGCACGGTGTTGTTCTCGACCTTCATGTGCACGCCTCCCAGGATGGGGCGGGCCTTATCAGTCGAAGTGACGCGCCACACGCGGCCGACCATCTCGGACAGGATATCGGTCGGGAGCTCCACCGCACTTTCGATGGCATAGGCGGGGAACTCGGGGAAATCGTTGGCGTCGAGCGTGTTGAGGCGGAAGGAGCTCTTCTCGCATCCGATCAGCACCTGACGCTCCGAGAGCTCAAAGGTAACCGGGGCGTCGGGAAGGGTCTTCGTAATGTTCGAGAGCATCTTGCAGGGAATCACCATCTCGCCCTCTTCTTCGACATGCGCGGCAATGCGATGACGAATCGAGATGGTGTAGTTAGAGGTTTGGAATTCCAAGATGCCGTCCTGCGCCTTAACGAGCACGCCCGACAGGATGGGAAGGGTAGATGCCGAAGCGACGCCTTTCATAACGACGCCGATGGCTTGCGTGAGCGAGCTTTGGCTGACGGTGAACTTCATCTTTTAATACCTTTCTATAGATATAAATATCTTAATAATAGTAATAGCACTGACGAAACTGTTGATTACTCCCAAAAGCGCTGGTCAACCCCAAAAAGAGAATCGACAGCGCCCTGTGCGCAACCGACCGTGTTTTCCACGTTCAAAACCTGCGGAAAACTTTTCATCGCCTTGTGGCGAGTTTTAGACATGTTATGCCCGGCGTTTCGACAAGTTTTCAACAGGTGTCTCTATTTCCCTACGAGCGCAGTGTAATTTTATCTCGCAGCGATTTGAGATCCTCGGTTATGGTGCGGTCTTCCTGAATCATCTTCTGAACCTTTTTATAGCTCGTACTGACGGTTGAGTGGTTGCGGTTGCCAAACTCCGCGCCCACCGCCGTAGTCGTCATCTCGCACATCTCGATGGCCAGATATATGGCGATATGGCGGGCTTTGGCTATGTTGGCGTTGCGGCGCGGGCCGATGAGCTCCTCGTGCGTCACGCCGTACTGCTCTTCAATGACAGACTGGACCGTCTGCACGTTGATCTTTTTGGCCGACGTATCGAAGTACTGGCTTGCGATGGCGTCGATGTCGTCGAAACTGAGCTCGCTGCCCTCGCGTTCGCGGTCTCCTGCCTCGCCGGCGCAGCGTTCGCAGAAGCTCTCGAGTTCGCGGATGTTGGTTCCCGAGACTTCTGCCATGTGCTTAAAGTGCTCGTCGGTCAGATGCCCACCATCGCCGCCATAGGCCGCCAGCAGCGAGTCGTCACCCGCCTCGGGTGCGGCGGCTATCGTGTTCTCGTAGTAGCGCTGCAAGATCTTGTATTTCATCTCGTAGCTGGGCTCCGCCACCAAACAGAGCATACCGGCATTAAAACGGCTGGTAAGGCGCTCGTCCATGCTCAGGTCTTTGGGCGCACGGTCGGCTGCGATGACGACTTTTTTGTTGTTGCGGATAAACTCGTCCATGAGCTGGAAGAAGTAGTCCACGCTCGCGCGCTTGCCGATGATGTTTTGAATGTCGTCGATGATGAGCACGTCCACGTCGTGGTATGCCTGCATGATGGGGGCGTTGCTCTTCTTTTGGCGGTCGAACTCCGTCATCAGGTCATCGAGGTACGCCTGTGAGTTGGCGTACTTTACCTTGATCTCGGGCGACTTTTCGGCGAGCTCGTTTTTGATGGCGAGCAGCAGATGGGTCTTGCCCAGCCCCGATTTGCCATAGATGAACAGGGATGTGCATGTGCCGCGTTCGTCCGCGAGCGCGGCAAACTTGAGGGCTGAGCGATAGGCATGGCTGTTTTCTGGGCCGTAGACAAAGTTTTCGAAGGTGAATTTCGAGTTGGCCGCGAGCGGCGCGCCGTCGGTGTTCTGCTCGATCGGTGCCGCAGCTGCGGGGACGCTCATGGGCGATGTGGAGGCTGGTTTTGCACTCTTTGCAGGCGCCTCGCCTTTCATCTGGTTCATCATGCGGCGGAAATCGTCGGCCGAAAGCGTGTTTTTGATTGCGATGCCCGAATCCTCGCCCGGTGTTGCGTCGTGCGCGATAGGCATGTGCGTGGCAGCGGACATGGGGACCGCCGGCGTCGAGACGGTGGGCATGGTTTCACGGGAAACATCGCCGATTTGATGCTCGGGAGCCGACACTGTGGTGGTAGCTGGCGCCGCCGGGGGAACGACGGGTGCCGCGGGTGCGGCGTTATCTGCCGCGGAGCCCTGTGGTGCCACGATGTTGAGCGCAATCGGTGCAAAGGCGATCTCTTCCAGGTACGCCTCGATGGTCGGCTGATGCTTTTTGAGCTGAGCGATGGCAAATCGTGAGGGGGCCTCAATCGTCAAGGTGTCCTCGGTCAGGCTCACAGCACGCGATTGCCCCAGCATGTTGATGAGGCGCGCATCTTGGCCGTCGCGCTGACAAAAGGCGATGGCATCCCCCAGGATGATGCTTGCTTCCTCGTCCACTGTCTCTCCCGTTCCTTAAGCTTGGGCCCGCACGCGAGCGCTTCCGATTTCGGTCAGATGGTATTTCTGCCCATGTTTGACTATCAAGCCCGTCTGCGCCAAATCGTTGAGCGTGCGCGACCAGGTGGGTGCAGAGTTTCCAAACGCCCGCGCCAAGTCCGTCGCGCCGCACTCTTGATGTTGGGCCAGATACCCTAATGCAGCGTTGCCGCGTTCGCTTATAAACACGTCCGACTGCGGTTGTGCGTATTGATTCGCCGCATTAGGATACATCATTTGAGCTGCTGGTTGTTGAGAACTCTGCATGGGCGGCATCTGCTGTTGAAAACTTTGCGGCCACTGTTGGTAAGGCTGCGGCGGCATCTGCTGAGTCCAGGGGTTGAGGTTTCCCTGCGGCATCTGCTGATACGGCTGCTGGTACGGCTGAGGATACTGCTGTGGATACGGCTGGGCATATCCCTGCTGCGGCATATATTGGGGAGGATACCCTTGTGGGTACGGTTGGTAGCCCATTTGCGCGACGTTTGGCATGGCCGCCGTCTGCTGCACGGCGCCTGTGTCCGGATCTGCCGAGCCTATCCCCTCCGGCATGTTTTGCACTGGGTTGCCCAGCGGTGTCTGGGGGTCTTGCATGGGAAAACTTCCAGGCTGCTGCATCTGCTGCGCCACGGGCTGCTGTGCAAACGTGCTGGATAGGGGATACGCCGGCTGCTCCGTCTCGGGGCGCACGGCGGCCCCTCGCCCTCCGGCGCGCTCGATTTCCTGTACGCGCTTGGGATTCAGGCTTACCGTGACCACGGTGCCGTTGCCCATGTTGTCCTCGATGGATACAGCGCCGCCGGCGTTTTCCAGGTACTCCTGCACCATGGGAAACCCGGCTCCGGTTCCGCGGATGTATCGTTTCATGTTGCTGTTTGCGCTGGTAACGCCAAAGTCGAACGCGCGCTCCTTGTCGTCGATCCCCGGTCCCTGGTCTGCGAATCGGATGGTGTCGCCGCCGTCTAGGATCGAGATGATGGGCTCTGCAAAGTGGGCGTGGATAAAGTTTTCGACAATCTCGCGGATAACCATGAGCGAGATGTGCCCGCCCTGTTCTTTCATGCACTGGTAGACGGTGTTGGTTGTCTCTTCCAGATAGGTGCGCACGTCCTTAGGTTCGATGACGATGACGCGCGGCGTCGACAGCATGTCGTCATAGACCGCGATGCGTGCGGCATACATGGCAGCCTGCGTTTTCGCAGCGGCCTGCTCTTCCTCGCCACGCTTTTCGCGCACGCCGGTGATGTGCTCGTTGTCGGGTGCCGGGTCTCCGGAATCGACCATGGTGTAAAAGTCGTCAGACATGCCGCTCGCAATCTTTCAAAAGGTTTCGAACAAATAGTAGCTCACCGTGCAATGTTTCTCATCTTTCGACAACTTTTCAAAACCTGTTGAAAACTTTGGAAAACAGGCGAAAAGTTCTCAACATTGCCAACATGACCTGTCGAAAACTCGATGAAATATCGTGAAAAGTTGTAATGCGGCGCAAATTTCGGTTGAGCTTATGGGGGAACCGTGTGAACTACGCAACCTTTTACCTTTGATTTCTTGACATTTGAACATTGATTTCCCTACAATCTTCAAGCTCACGTGTCTATATCTGCGTCCGCGCTCCCGCGGACACTCGAAATGCAGCAGGAGGAACTTAAGATGAAGCGTACGTATCAGCCTAATAAGCGTAAGCGTGCCAAGACCCATGGCTTCCGTGCCCGTATGGCCACCAAGGGTGGTCGTGCCGTGCTCGCCCGTCGCCGCGCCAAGGGCCGCAAGCGTCTCACTGTCTAGCAGCGATACACACATCTCGCATGAAGACTATTAAGTCTCGGCAAGATTTCGAGCATGTGTTCAGTCAGGGGCGTCGTTTCAATCACCCTCTGATTCGAATGACCATATGTGAATCGGTTGGCGAAGGCGACTCCGGAAGGGTCGCCTTCGTTGGTGCTAAACGGCTCGGTTGCGCAGTCGTGCGCAACCGTTCTAAGCGTGTGATGCGCGAGGCCGCCCGCAGCTGCGGATTTCCCGTTGCGGGTTATGACATCATCTTGTTCGCTACTCCCAAGACGAGGATCTCTTCGCCTCAGGAGATGGACAAGGCATTGCGTTCGCTTATGAAGCGCGCCGGCGTTGCCGGGGAGGAGCGATGAGCAATCACGTTTTGCGACGTGTTGCCATCGCTCCTATTCGCATATATCAACAGGTTATTTCGCCCTTATTGCCTGACGCCTGCATTTATTACCCAACGTGCTCGCAATATGCCGTTCAGGCGATTGAGAAGTACGGTGTTTTGAGAGGCTGCTGGCTTGCCGTGAGGCGCATCGCTCGCTGCAATCCCCTGCACGTCGGCGGTTATGACCCTGTGCCCTAGCGGGCACTCGCTATCGGAGGAAAACTTACATGTGGGATTGGATCGTTAACATCCTTTTCGAGCTGCTCAAGCTCATCCAGACCTTTGCGGTCGACTGGGGCCTGTCCATCATCATCCTGGTGGTCATCATCCGTCTGCTGCTGACGCCGCTCATGCTCAAGTCGACAAAGTCGACGGCGCGCATGCAGGTGCTGCAGCCCAAGATGCTCGAGATCCAGGAGCGCTACGCTGACGATCCCCAGCGTCAGGCCGAGGAGATGCAGAAGTTCTACAGCGAGAACAAGTTCAACCCCATGGCTGGTTGTCTGCCGCTGTTGATCCAGATGCCTGTCCTGTTCGCCCTGTTTACGCTGCTGCGTAACCTGCCGCAGTACTTTAGCGACGGCACGTTCTCGTTCTTCAACATCCTGCCTGACCTTACCACCACGCCGAGCGCTTCTTTTGCCGATGGCTTTATGGTTGCGCTGCCTGCACTGGTTTGCCTGATTCTGTTCGCTGTCTTGACCCTGATTCCGCAGCTGTATATGTCTCGCAATCAGACCGGTCAGCAGGCCCAGAGCATGCGCATGATGGCCGTCGTCATGACCGTCATGATGCTTTGGATGGGCTGGAGCCTGCCCGTCGGCGTTCTGCTGTACTACGATGTGTCTTCTGCCTGGCAGGTTATCCAGCAGATCTTCGTGACGCAGAAGGTTATCGACAAGGCTAAGGCCGATGAGGAGGAGCGCCTCAAGAACGCTCCGCTGCAGGTCGAGGTTACCCGTCGCGAGAAGAAGCCGCGTCCGCACAAGAAGAAGTAGTGGGATAGTATTCTTATTTAGGTACATAACTTTTGGAGTTCGTTATGTCTGAAGAGATCGTCGAGGATATGCTTGAGGAGGTTGCCCCGCGGGTCGCGGGCGATTATCCCGAGATTGCACAGCGTTACAAGGCTGGTGAAGAGCTGACCGATGAGGAGCTCGACACCATTGCCGATGTGGCTATTTCCATTCTGCGTTCCATCCTTTCGCACTTCGATGCGGCGAACTCACCCATCGATGAGTATGAGGGTGACGAGGGCGAGTTGATCCTGGACGTAACTGCTCCTGATCTTGCTGTTCTCATTGGCCGTCATGGACGTACCCTCGATGCTCTTCAAGTTATGTTCTCCCTGTTGGTGAGTCGCAAGCTTGGCTTTAGGTATCCGGTCGTCGTCGACGTCGAAGGTTATAAGAGCCGTCGACAGGACAAGGTTGCTTCTATGGCCCAGTCCGCTGCCGAGCGCGCTATTCGCACTCATAAAAGTGTTTCCTTGCCGCCCATGAATGCCTACGAACGTCGACTGGTTCATATTGCCCTTCGTGGTAACGATGCTGTCGACACGCATTCTGAGGGCTCTGACCCCGATCGCCATGTTGTGATTGTTGCTCGATAATCTTCTCGAGTCTATGCTAAGGGGACGTGGTTTCCACGTCCCCTTTTTTTGTCAAAAGTTCTCGATACACTGATTTTTGTCAGAAAGGAGTCGTCTTGTTTGTATTAACTGATGAGCAGGCAAGCCAGATGCTGAGCCGTCTAATTGCGTATTGCGAAGACTATTCTTTGAAGGTCTCCGATGATGCCCTCCGTGCCTGTGTTCAGCATTTGGACCTTGTATTAGAGATCAATAAGACCACCAATCTCACACGCATCCTAAATATTGAAGACGCTGCCGTCCTTCATATTCTTGACTCGCTTGTGTTGCTTCCATATATCAATAAGGCCCCCAAGGGAGCACTTCTTGATATGGGTACAGGTGCTGGCTTCCCCGGCATTCCTCTGACAATTGCAAGTGGTCGTAGGGCTACCTATATTGATTCAGTTGGTAAAAAGGTCGATGCTGTCAACTCGTTTGTGAAGGGGCTTGGCCTGAAACATGCTGAGGCCGTTCATAATCGTCTCGAAGAGTACGCACGATCTCATAAGAAGCAATATGCTGTTGTCACCGCCCGAGCACTTGCACCGTTACCAGTTCTTGTTGAGTACGCTTCTCCTTTTTTAAAAGATGGAGGCCTCTTTGTCATTACTAAGGGGAACCCGTCGGACGATGAACTTCAGTCTGGCATGGCTGCTGCTAAGATATGCGGGTTTACCACGCTTATGACGGATGATTTGAATTTGCCAAATGGCCTGGGGCATCGAGAGTTCATTATTTTAAAAAAGTCTCGTCCGTCATCCGTTTCTCTTCCGCGTGCTAATGGCATGGCAAAGAAGAATCCGCTTGCCTAGATGTTTCACGTGAAACATAATGGATGGTAACGACTTGCCATGTTTCACGTGAAACATGACAGTCAATGTCGAATCGGAATGTTTCACGTGAAACATCCTCCGTTTAACAACCTTAAATACACCAGGAGGGACCGTGGGATTTCGCGACGTTAAGCGTTCTAAAAGCGCAAAAGACACGCGTATCATTGCAATCATCAATCAAAAAGGTGGCGTGGGTAAGTCTACGACAGCCGTAAATCTCGCAGCTGCGCTGGGTGAAGAAGGTCGAAAGACTCTAATTGTTGATTTTGACCCGCAAGGCAATAGCACGAGCGGCTTTGGAATTGAAAAAGAAGCACTGGATCATTGTATCTATGATGCGTTGCTGAATGACGTTCCGGCAGAATCGCTCGTTCTTGATACAAATTGTAAAAAGGTCTTTGTGATTCCAGCTACCATCCAACTTGCTGGCGCGGAAATTGAACTTGTGAGCGCGATTGCTCGTGAAACTCGCTTAAAAGATTTGCTAGAGCCTGTTCAGGATGAGTTTGATTTCATCTTTATCGATTGTCCGCCATCGCTTGGTTTGCTAACCATTAATGCGTTAACGGCAGCAGACAGTGTTTTGATTCCGATTCAGTGTGAATATTACGCACTCGAAGGTGTCACAAAACTGCTTGAATCAATGAAGATGGTTAAAACGCGCCTAAATAAGAGCCTTGATACCTATGGTGTGCTTATGACTATGTACGATTCGCGCACATCGCTCTCGAATCAGGTTGTCGAAGAGGTTCAATCGTATTTTGGAGACAAGGCATTCAAGACCCTGATTCCACGTACGGTTAAAATCTCAGAAGCGCCGTCGTTCGGTGAACCCGTAATTACCTATGCGCCACAGAATAAGGGCGCAAAGGCGTATATGAACCTTGCTAAAGAGGTGATTAAGCGTGCCTAGCCCTAAGAAGCGCGGCGGCTTGGGTCGTGGACTCAATGCACTGGTCTCAGAAGCTGAATATGAGACTGGTGGATCTACAGCGTCGGCATCAAATGCCGCTTCGGAAACCAAGCTTCCGATCGAAGATATCGTTCCGAACCCAAATCAGCCGCGAATTCATTTCAATGAGACTGAGCTTCGTGAGTTGAGTGAGTCGATCCAGGAGCATGGTGTTCTGCAGCCGCTTCTTGTGCGCAAGCACGGTAATGGCTATGAAATTATTGCGGGTGAACGCCGTTATCAGGCTTCAAAGCTTGCTGGCCTTGAAGAGCTCCCCGTCATCATTAAGGACGTTGATGATGAGGAAATGCTTGCACTCGCGCTGATTGAAAACCTCCAGCGCTCTGATCTCAACCCCGTCGAAGAGGCTAAGGGGTATCGACAGCTCATCGATTCAAGCGGTATGACCCAAGAAGCCTTGTCAAAGGCTGTTAGCAAGTCTCGCTCAGCAATTACCAATTCGTTGCGTTTGCTCGATCTTCCAGAGGTAGTTCAGCAGATGATCTTCGAAGGCAAGCTGACTGCCGGTCATGCTCGTGCAATTCTTGCGGTTCCATATGAAGATGCACGCATTAAGCTTGCTGAAAAGGTTGTTGCAGAGGGCTTGTCTGTCCGAGCGACAGAAAATCTTGCTCCACTGTTTTCTGCCGGAGAGACGCCTAAGACGCCCCGACCCGCCACGCCTCAGTCCTTTAAGAAGGCAGCACGTGTGTTGCGTCAGGTGTTTAACACAAACGTTCGCGTAAAGAGCTCGCGCGGTAAGAATAAGATCGAGATTGAGTTTAAGGATGAGGAAGAGCTCTCTCGCATTCTTGGCGAGATGATTCAATTTGACCAGGGAGGTCAGGATGAGGAATAGAGTTCTGACTGCTCTTGCTTTGGCTGCAACTGTAGCGGTTGGTGCATTTGCGGGATATAAGGTCGCAACAGATGATGAATTGCGTGGCCGTCTGCTTCGCGGAGCGCAGGATATCGTCGATACATCCAAAAAGAAGATGGATGTTATGACTGAGGATGTCGCTATGCGTACAGCTCAGGTAACTAAAAATCCCAAGATTAATCAAGATTGGGTTAATCATCAATGGGAAAATGTAGGCTTTTAGGTACCTAACAATCACTAGCTATTTATGAAGGGGTCCTTGTCTGAACGCCAGAACAGGGACCCCTAAGTTCTTGCGAAAAAGCTGTTGAGCAAACGCGCGATGCATATTAGTGATAGATATGAAACAGCCCCGGTTGCAATTAAGCAACCGGGGCTGTTCGATGTTTCACATGAAACGTTCGGGTTGCTCTCCCCTAGGCGTTCTTCTGAACCTTGAAGCGCTGCTTGAGTTGGCCGCAAGCAGCGTCGATATCGTTGCCGCGAGAGTTACGGATCGTGGTCTCAATACCACGGGACTCAAGACGACGCTGAAGGTCTTCAACCTTATGAATCGGCGACGGCTTGAGAGGACTGCCCTCGATATCGTTGAGCTGGATCAGGTTGACGTGGCACAGCGTGCCCTCGCAGAAGTCGCAGAGTGCCTGCATCTCGGGATTCGTATCGTTGACGCCTTCGATCATTGCATACTCATAGGTCGGGCGGCGACCCGTCTTCTCGGTGTAGAGCTGAAGGGCCTCGTGGAGGCGCAGGAGCGTGTACTTCTTAACGCCTGGCATGAGCTTATTGCGGGTGGACTGAATGGCTGAGTGCAGTGAAACGGCGAGGGTAAACTGCTCGGGAATGTCGACAAACTTACGAATACCAGGAATAACGCCGCTGGTGGAGACGGTGAGATGACGGGCTCCGATACCGATACCGTCAGGGTCATTAAGAATGCGTAGTGCCTTGAGGACCTCGTCGTAGTTGGCGAAAGGCTCACCCTGGCCCATGAACACTACGCTCGTCGCGCGCTCGCCAAAGTCGTTGGAAACGTGGAGCACCTGGTCAACGATCTCCTGAGCGGTCAGCGAACGCTTGAGGCCGTTCAGACCGGTAGCGCAAAAAGCACAACCCATGCCACAGCCGGCTTGGGTGGATACACAGACAGACAGCTTATTGCGACGAGGCATACCGACGGTCTCGACGGAGATGCCGTCGTGATACTCGAGCAGGTATTTACGAGAGCCATCCTTAGACACCTGCTTGGTAAGCTCGGTCGGAGTGTCGAAGGCAAAAGTCTCCTTCAGCTGCTCGCGGAAGGCCTTGGGAAGGTTGGTCATGTCATCAAACGAACAAACGTTCTTCTCAAAAACCCATTCAATGAGCTGCTTTGC
This sequence comes from uncultured Collinsella sp., assembly GCA_900542335.1. Taxonomy (GTDB): domain Bacteria; phylum Actinomycetota; class Coriobacteriia; order Coriobacteriales; family Coriobacteriaceae; genus Collinsella. The sequence continues at coordinate 25,522 of UQNG01000009.1, read as the reverse complement.
GCGAAAAGCGGGTTGGCCGAGCTCGGCGACAAGCTCGCGAATATCGTTTTGGCTCAAGTCGCGAATGTCTTGAGATTTAGTCCTGGGATTCATGGAAGCCTTTCGATTTTGGGGAAACGTAGAGGGTATCGCTACAATATGGTATCAGCTGCAGAAATTATAGAGGAGGAGTCTGCCCATGCCGGGTAAAAGCCTAGAGAACATGCACGTAGCGGTCTTGGCGGGCGGCCATTCCGCCGAACGCGAGATTTCGCTCAATTCGGGAAAGAATGTCGTGGCGGCACTGAAGGAGGCCGGCTACACCTCGGTGGAACTGCTCGACACCGCTGCCGATGACTTTATGGTGACTATGGCGACTGGTTGCTTCGACGTGGCGTTTATCGCCATGCACGGCGCCGGCGGCGAGGACGGCGCCATGCAGGGGGCCATGGAGACGCTGGGTATCCCCTACACGGCGTCAGGCGTGCTCGCCAGCGCATGTGGCGCCGATAAAGAGGTTTCAAAGCTTCTATATGCCAGGGCGGGCATCCCCATTGCCCCCGGCCTGGCGCTTGAGGCGGGCGACGAGGTCGATATCGATCGTATCGTCGAGATTTGTGGCGAGCGTTGTTTTGTAAAGCCCGCCGTCAACGGCTCTAGCTACGGCATTTCGCTCGTCCATGAGCCCTCCGAGCTGCCGGCGGCAATCGCCAAGGCTTTTGAGTACGGCGATAAGGTGCTGGTCGAAAAATGCATTGAGGGAACCGAGATCACCGTGGGCGTGTACGGTGAGGACGACGTGCGCGCGCTGCCGATTGTGGAGATTCGCAAGCCCGAGGACTGCGAGTTCTACGACCTGGATGTAAAGTACGTCGATCCCAAAGATATCCACCGCATTCCGGCGCAGATTTCCCCCGAAAACTATGCGCGTGCCCAGGAGCTTGCCTGTGCGGCCCATAAGGCCCTCGGCTGTCTGGGCATTTCGCGCAGCGATTTTATCGTGAGCGAGGACGGCCCTGTCATTCTCGAGACCAACACCATTCCCGGCATGACCGATACGTCGCTGTATCCTGACGAGATTCGCCATACCGACGACATGACGTTCCCGCAGGTGTGCGACAGCCTGATCCGTATGGGTCTCCGTCGAGCGGGCGTTGCATGCTAATCGAGGACGCCGTATCTCCTGGAACGCCGCAGTTTGTCATCGATTCTTACGCCACGCTCGCTGAGCGCGCTAAGACGCAGTCATTTGGTCTCATCGAGGAGGACGTAATCGTCCTCGATACCGAGACCACGGGTCTTTCGGTGCAGGACAACGAGTTAATTGAGATTTCCGCGGCCCGCCTTTCGGGCCGCGAAGTCATTGACCGCTTTGATACGTTCGTGCATCCCAAGCAGCTAATTCCTGCAGAGATTACCGAGCTCACGAGCATTACGAACGCCGATGTGGCAGATGCCCCGTCGGCCGTCGAGGCCGTCGCGGCACTCGCCGACTTTGTGGGCGGCTGTCCTGTTATCGCGCATAACGCGACGTTTGACCGGTCGTTTATCGAATCGGTCAAAGGCGGTGTCAACGTGAGTGATATCTGGATCGATTCGCTGGCACTATCGCGTATTGCGCTTCCGCGCCTGACGTCGCACAAACTGTCCTTTATGGCCGACTTGTTTGGGTGCGATTCGGTGTCGCACCGTGCGAACGCAGACGTTGATGCCCTGTGCGGTGTGTGGCGCGTGCTGCTGGTCGCACTTACCGACCTGCCTTCGGGCCTTATGGCGCGCTTGGCTGACATGCACGCGGACGTGCCTTGGTCCTATCGCCCCATTTTTTCCTTTTTGGCTGGCCAGAACCCAGGTTCGATATTTTCGCTCAGCGCCGCTCGTGCCGACGTGCTCAAGGCCGATCGCGCGGACGATCGCGTTGATGCGGACGAGCTGCCGGTCCTTAAGATGCCGAGTCGTGAAGAGATCGAGGCAGATTACGCCCCCGGCGGCCTGGTCAATCGCATGTACCCCACCTATGAGCCGCGCGACGAGCAGATCGCGATGGCGGTTGAGGTACGCGATGCGCTGGTCACGGGTACCCATCGCGTGATCGAGGCGGGCACGGGCGTCGGTAAGTCGATGGCCTATCTCGTGCCCTTCGCCGAGGCCGCCCGCCGAAACAACATTACCGTCGGCATTGCGACCAAATCGAATAATCTTGCCGACCAGCTTATGTACCATGAGCTGCCAAAGCTCGCCGAACAGCTGGACGGGGGCCTGTCGTTTTGTGCACTCAAGGGCTATGACCACTATCCGTGTCTACGCAAGCTCGAGCGCATGAGCCGTGGTCAGGTTGAGATCACCACCAAGCGCGATCCTGCTGACACGCTCACGGCGGTTGCGGTGATCATGGCGTATGTGTGCCAATCTGCCGATGGCGACCTCGATTCGCTCGGCATTCGCTGGCGCAGCGTCAACCGTCCCGACTTTACGACGGCTTCGCGCGAGTGCGCCCGTCGCTTATGCCCGTTTTTCCCCGATAAATGCCTGGTCCACGGCGCCCGCCGCCGCGCGGCGCATGCCGATGTGGTGGTCACCAACCATTCCCTGTTGTTCCGCAATGTTGCGGCCGAGGGCAGAATCTTGCCTCCGATTCGCCACTGGGTGATCGATGAGGCCCACTCCATCGAGCGCGAGGCGCGCCGTCAATGGGCGCGCGTGGTGTCGGCGGATGAATCGCGCGTTCTGTTTGAGCGCCTGGGTGGCTCGAGCACCGGTGCGCTGAGCCAGGTTTCCCGCGATTTGGCAACCTCGGAGGGCTCTACGCTCTACCTGGGTCTTACTGCCAAGGCGACGTCGACGGCTGCCCGCGCGAGCATGGCGATTGCCGATGTGTTCGATGGCGTGCGCGAGCTTGGCCGCCGTGCCCGCGGGGGCTATGACAACGCGAATCTGTGGATTGGCCCCGAGCTGCGCGTGTCGGATGACTGGCACGATTTTTTGCAGTCGGCCCATACCGCAATTGATGCGCTGGGCCAGGCGGATAAAAGCGTAGACGCGCTGGTGCAGGCCGTCGCCGCCGATAAGCCCGAGGTCGTCGTCGACCTGGGCGATATTTCGCGCCGCCTGCACGAGTTGGTCGAGAATCTCAAGCTCATCATTGAAGGCACGGATGAGCACTACGTGTACTCGCTGCAGGTTAACCGTCGGCTGCGTGCGGGCGGGGAGTCTATGACCGCCGAGCGCATCGATATCGGCGAGGCCCTGGCGAATGAGTGGTTGCCCGAGGTGCACACGGCCATCTTCGCTTCGGCGACCATGACGGTGTCCAAGAGCTTTGAGCATTTCAACCATGCCGTCGGCCTCGATCGCATCGGTGCGTCGACATCCTCATCGCTGCACCTGGATTCGAGCTATGACTTTGACTCGAATATGGCCGTGGTCGTGGCGGGGGACATTCCCGATCCGCGCGATCGTGAGCGCTATCTGTCGGCGCTCGAGTGCGTGCTGGTCGATGCCCATCTCGCCATGGGTGGATCGGTGCTCACGCTCTTCACTAACAGGCGCGATATGGAGGATCTGTATGCCCGTGTCGAGCCCAAATTGGCGCGAGCGGGTCTGGAACTCAATTGCCAACAGCGTAACTCGTCCCCACGTCGTCTGCGCGATCGGTTTATCAACGAGCCGACTTCATCGCTCTTTGCGCTCAAGGCCTTTTGGGAGGGCTTTGACGCCAGCGGCGAGACGCTGCGCTGCGTCATTATCCCCAAGCTGCCGTTCTCGAGCCCCACGGATCCTCTTTCGTGTGAGCGCAACCTGCGCGAAGACCGCGCCTGGGCGCGCTACTCGCTGCCCGAGGCGGTGCTCGAAGTCAAGCAAGCCGCCGGCCGTCTCATCCGCTCGTCAACCGATTGCGGTGTGCTCATCTTGGCAGATCCGCGCTTGGTGACAAAGGGCTACGGCAAGAAGTTCTTGACGTCGCTGCCCACGACTTCCTACCAGCGTATCGAGTCGGCACAGATCGGTCATTATTTGCAGCTGTGGCGTGCACGCCACGAGCGACGCCGTTAAAGCGGGCAGGTCAGGCTCTTCGCCATATCGCATAGACGCAATGCCTGGGCGGGGTCATCCAGTATGCGGATGGCTCCGCCCGCTGCGATTACCTGGCAGAACAGCCAGTGCTCTGACCCATAACGCACGGTCACCGTCGCCATGTCTGCCCCGTTTGGCTCAATCGACATGATGCCGGCCCAGTCTAGGCGCTCTGCCATGTCGAGCGGCATGAGGAGTTTTGCGCTCTGCTCCGCTTGGGAAAGGGATTCGTGGAGGGATAAGGACGCGGATGTGTGGCGCTCCACGGAATCGTCGGTAAGGGCAAGGCCTTCGATTTTGTCCATGCGGTAGGAGCGCTGCGCATCAACTTCGACATCCCAGGCAATCAGATATGTTTGGTCGCCATGCGTCGCGATACGCAGGGGGTCGATGAGACGCTCACGCGGCCGTGTGTCGTCCATCGAGCGGTAGGTGATGCGGCATCGAACGCCGTCTTGAATCGCGCAGTTCAGCTGTTGCCAGTGCGATCCTCGGGCAACGGTATCGACGACGCGCTGGTTGTAGCCGAGTTTCTCGGGTAGGAGGGCGTGTCGGATACGCTCTGCTGCCCGAGAGTCGATTCCCATCGATTCGAGTTCGTGGTTGAGCACGGCACCTTCGGCGGCACTTAGGCGCAAGGGCAGCACACGCCCCGCATCGCCTGTCAGGATGATGCACTCGCCGTGGCGCTCGCAGATGATGCGTGCGCCCGACTCACGGTCAGCGAGGGTCGAGACGATATCGATAATTTCGTCGAGCGCCGCACCCGTGATATCAAAACGGCTGCAGATATCCCCTCGTGTCATACCGGTCTCACCGGCAGCGTAGAGGGCCTCCATGATGTCAATCGCACGCGAGAGCCTTTGCTCGCTGGTGAGTTTACGCACGGGCATGCTCGTGCACCGTCCTTTCGATGAGGTGGTTCCACGCCAGTTTAAGTGCATCGGGGGCAACGGGTCTCATGCCGTCCATGGCGTGCTCCATACAAAACGAGGCAGCGGCATTAAGGTCGCGCACGCCGACGGTCCAGGTCCAACCCTCTTCGGTGTGCGTGAGCTCCCCGCGACCGCGCGTTAGGCCGCTGACCATGTCGGCCTGGGCTTGCGGGGCAAACGAAAAGGTCGCCATAACGGGCTTGCAATCGGCAAAATCAAACTCGAAGAACAGGCGATCGTTCAGGTTAAAGTCGGCGGGGATGGAGTAGGCCTTCGAGGGGCGCCATGCGCGAACGATACGGTCGCAGCGAAACGTCCTGATTTCATCGGTGGCGTTGTCGAGTCCGCAAAAATACGCCACGCCCTCGTGCTCGAACATGCCGTACACGCAGACGGTGCGCTCTTTTTGCTCTCCACGCCCGTTTTGATACAAAAAACGCAGTGCGCAGCGTTCGGCAAAAGCGCTCCACACCGCATCGACGGCGGGTGAGCGACGGGCGGGAGGCTCTTCTGCGGTCGATGCGCCAGTGAGGTAGGCGATCTTGGAGCGTATGTCTGCAAGCGGCGTGGCAAACGCGGCCGAACCGGTCGCAAGGGTCTGGTCGATAGCGTCGAGCAAGATGTCCGCGTCGTCTGCGGTGATGAGGCCACCGGCCGCAAACGTGTGCTCGCGATCGATGGTCCACGCGCTTTCTTCGGTTTCTTGGGCGCCTGCTGCGCGAACTTCCTTGATCGTGATTCCGCGTTCGAGGAGTTTTTCGCGATCGCGGCGAAACTTGCGCTTGTCCGAGTCGATATTGCCCGATCCATAGCCAAGATCGGAATCCAGGACAATTTGCTCTGTGGTCAATGGCTCGGGAGAGCTGTTGAGGACAAAGAACAGATTGAGGATGCGCTGGGCGGTCTTGTCGAAACCGGGCCCCGGCGCCCCCTTTTTATTCGTTACGGTTGTATTGCTTGCCGTCATAGAATCCTCGCATGGGAAGGTGTCTGATGCCATGATTTTAGTCCGATATGGAGATTAGGCTATATCCTTGTCCGCTTGGGGCGTTAAGATGCCCAGAATTCGGCCGTTTGCGCCCGCTCGGGGTATACTTTCGACTATATACGGTTCTAATGTGCATACATTGGGCCTATTTGTCGGATTATGGATGTGGAGCGCATATGGCGAACACCCAGAACTATATTAACCACCTGCTGCAGAACACTGGCATCACGCCGGCGTGCAGCGAAGAAGAGCGCTTGGCCGCCGAAGATATCGCTCAAATTTTCCGCAACCACGGCTTTGATCCCGAGGTGCAGGAGTTTAATGCTCCCGCGCCGAGCAGGATGGCGTTTGCCGTTACGGGCATTCTGGCATTTGCCGGTGCCCTGCTTATGGGCATCGGCGGCGGTATCGGCTTAGTCGGCACCCTGTTGGCCATTGTCGGAGCCGTGCTCTATGTGCTCGAGAGAACCGGGCGCCCCGTGATCTCGCGCCTGGGCAAGACGGGCGTGAGCCAAAATGTCATCGCCTATCACAAGGCCTCGGGCCCGCTTGCCTCTCCGCGCAATCGCCCGGTTGTCGTCGTCGCGCACTATGACTCCCCGCGCGCCGAACTGCTCGCTCGCGAGCCCTATGCGCCGTACCGAGCGCTGATCGCCAAATTGCTCCCGATTGCCACGATTGCTCCCGCGGCTATTGCCATCCTGCGCATCTTGCCGCTTCCCGGCGCGTTGAAGGTCCTGCTGTGGATTGTCGCGATCCTTGCCTCCCTCGTGGCGCTCGCCAATGCCGCCAATATCATTTCCAATCGTTTTGTCCTTCCCTACACGTCCGGCTCGGTTTGCAACAAGTCCTCTGTTGCCGCCATGCTGGGCGTCATGGATAACGTCGCCCCCTATCAGGGCGAGAACGAGTTCCCTGACGATATTCCGTTTGACACGTATTTTGGCGAGCAGAAGCGTCGCGCCGAGGAGATGGCGCGCGCGGCAGCCGAGTACGCCGCGGCCCAGCAGCAAAATGATTACGGCAATACCATCGAGTACGAAGAGCCTGCCTATACCGAGGATGAGTATGGCCAGCCGGTCGCTCCCGAGGGTGAGCAGGGCGAGGCTTTTGATGAGCAAATCGATGGATTCGAAGGTGCTTCTGCCGACGAGACCCTGATTGGCGTCATTGCACCCGAGTCCCAGGTCCAAGATATTCCGGCCGAGGAGCCCGTTGCAGACGAGTCCGCTGCCGAGTCGGCAGAGGAGCCTGCCGCGGCCGAGCAGGCCGAGCCCGAGCCCAAGCTTTATCGCAATGCCGCCGGCAACATCCGGTTTGGCTCGGATGCCATCCGTGCCCTGGGAATGCTTCCCGAGTCCTGTACGCTCGATTACGAAGAGGGCGAGGAGCCGACGTTCGAGCCCGCGCCCCAGCCCGATCCGGTCGTGGCTGCGCAGCCCGATGAGGCCAATGCCGTCGAGACGGAAGCCGATGCGGAGACTGCTATCGATCCCGCAGCCGGTCTGGACGTCATGGCGCCTGCCCCGGCGCCCGAGGAGCTCGATAATACCGAGGACGACTACGATGCGTATCCGCAGCGTGTGTCCTACGAGAGCGACACCGATTTTTCTACCGAGCTTCCGGTGACGACGCCCCATGCCGATATCGCTTCCGCGTTTTCTTCGATCGGTGCCAGCGCCTCCCATTTCTTTAAGGGGGCATTCGAAAAGGGCAAGAAACTCGTTGACGACTTTGAGGAAAAGCGCGCCGCTGCCCGCGAGGCAGCCGAGCGCGAGGCTGCAGCCCAGCAACAGGCGGCCGAGGCCGAGCGCGAGCGCGCGGCACAGGAATTTGAGCAAAACGACGCCGAGCAGCCGGTATCTGTTGATGTTGCCGACGCCACGACGTCTTTCGAGGCGCCGCAGCCTTCGCCTGCGGATGTTGCCGGGGAGACGGCGACTTTCGAAACCCAACAGCCGGTCGACAGCACTGTGTCGTTTGATGCCACGATGACGTTTGAGAAGCAGGGCACCGCTATCGCCGAGCCCCTTTCCGCTCCTGTCGAGGACGAGCCCGCTGCGCCCGATACGGTCGAGGATCAATCTGTGGCGGAACAGGTCGCTGCGGACAGCTCCGAGCAAGAGCCTGAGCCCGTGGCCCCCGAAGCTCCGCAGGCGGATGAGTCGAGGCCCTACTCTACGCAGATCTTCACCATGCCCGCGCCGAGTGATCCCGGCGCCACGGTTGCCAATGCTGCTCCGTCGCAGGCCGAGACGGTCGATGCTCTGATGGCTCAAATCTCGTCTCAGGCGTCGCCGCGCCCGAACATGAACGTTCCCGACCCGGCATCCGCGCCGGCTCCCATGCCCTCTGCGTCTCCGCTGGCCTCGGTCCCCGATCCCTCGATGCCTTCGATGCAGCAGGCCAATGTCGCCTCGCGCACCTCGCTGTTCGACCTTCCCGACCCTTCGGCTCAGGTTAACGATCCCTTCGCGACGGCACAGGGGCCCGAGCCCACATCGGCTCCGGTTGTTCCCCCCATGCCGGTCAGCTCGGATGTTCAGCCGCTTGAGACTATCTCGGCTCCTGCCGCTCCATGGAGGCAACGTTCATGTTGGTGCGCTCGCCCCCCCCGCCCCCCCCGGCCGCCAAGCCGCAAAAGCGCGGCTTGGGCGGTCTGTTCGGTCGCAAAAAGAAAAACGAGCAGGACAGCATGAGCGATTGGCTTGGTGTCGAGGATGATTACGACGCCAAGAAGTCTGGTCGCGGTATCGGCTCGTGGGATAACTTCGATGATGACGACGACGGCTGGAAGGGCGGTGCCACGTCTTCCGATGGAGCTTCCGCCGAGGATATGCTCGCTGCCGTTGCCTCCATGGGCGATGACGAGCTGCTTGGCCACGACATCTGGTTTGTGGCTACAGGCGCTTCCGATTGCGACGGCGCCGGCATGAAGGCGTTCCTGGCCGCGCATCGCGACAAGCTCCGTGGCGTGTTCTTTATCAACCTTGAGTCCATTGGTGCCGGTAGGCTTTCGGTCGTGACGGTCGAGGGCGAGCAGCAGCTGCTCAAGGGTGACCGACGCATCATGAACTTGGTCAACAAGGTGTGCAAGTCGTTCCATGTCGATTGCGGTGCATTTGAGATGCCCTATGCCAAGACCGATGCCTATGCTGCTCTCGAGGCAAGCCGACGCGCCCTTACCATTGCCGGCCTCGACGGCCCACGTTTGGCATGCGCTCACACTGAGGACGATCTGCCGTACAACGTCAATCCGACAAATATCGCTACGGTGTCCGAGGTCGTGACCGAGGTCATTCGTCGTTCGTAGGTTGACCTATAAGGAGTCTGCGTGTTTTCGTACATCAAGCGCCACTGGCCCGTCTATCTCATCTTGGCCCTGATCGCCATTGTCCTTGGTTTCGGGGCCGCGTATATCGTGGGCGTTAAAGGCTCAACGCCTGAGTCCACGATTAGCGAAGAAGTGGAGCACGAGCAGAGTTTGGGAGCCGATGGCATCTCCGAGTCCGATCAAGCGCTCATCGACGGTGGGTCTGCATCTGGGGAATAGCCATTTCGCCACGAACGAATAAGAGGTGAGCCGGGAGACGGGCTCGCCTCTTTTTTATTGCGTCAGCGACGTTTTGACGCCAGCTTTAGATGGGCAAACCAGATTGCCGCGGCGCCGGAGGTCACGAAGGCGGTGAGGCAGGCGGCAATGGGAAGGGAGCCCGTTGCCGGTAAATCTTGCGGCATGGCGCATCGCTGGATGACGCGATCCTCGTCATGTGATTCAAGGTTGCTACCGCCGCCATTGCGACAGAGGTCAACGCGAGCGCTGTTGGCGAGTGCGGTCTGAGGCGTGTAAGACGACGCGGCCTGCATATGGATGACGGCACCGTGAATATCCGAGTCAAGGACGGCGCTCACATCATCAAGGTCGTCATGCTCGTCTTTGAGGTCCTCGCGGGTCCAAGATTCTGCAGCGCCTCTTGTCGTGAAGTCGGCCGATACGGCCCCGTACTCAAGACGAATGCCCGTGACGGCGGTATCGTCCAAAAGAGCGAGCTCTTTTGCCTCGAGGGTGACCGACTCCGTTGTTGGGATATCGGCTTTCCAAAGATGCCAATCGCCGTAATCGACCATGCGCAAATCGTCACCTAGGAGCTTTTTGACCTCGTCCGTTTCGAGCCAGGGGTTGTCATGCCCGTCGCTGAGCGTTGCATTGGTCTGTTCGCCCGTATCGATACTTCCCACTGGAGACGTTCGATACCACACGTTGCAAAGACCGTCGATGTCCCCGGTCGCGACAGGGGTTTCGATGGCGATGAGTTTGGCAGTGCCTTCCTTGGCGCATTCGAGATCGTCAGTGATGGTGAATTCATCAACCCAGGTATTCGACTCATTTTTAGCATCGAGCGTATAAGAGAAGGAGCCGTCCGCATCGGATTGTGCCACGGCTCGGTTTTTGCCATCGCCGTTGGCGACGAGACCCTTACCGATAGGGCGGGCGATCTCTTGCCGCTTGTCGACTCTGCCCTCGATCTCGATGGGTGCGTCCTTCATGGTTACCGTCTGCACTTCTCCTGTGGCCTTAATTTCAAACGTCATGTCTTCGGCAAGGTCGTAAGTGCGCGGGGGCATCACTTCGCACAGGGTGTAGGTGCCGGGCAAAAGATGCTCGATGCGATGCGGTTTGTCAGAGGAGGTCCAAGCGTCAATTTCGGTTCCGTCGGCACCGTGGAGGGAGAGCCGGGCGCCTTCCATTTCTTGTTTGCCGGTCAAATCTACTTTGGAGATGTCGATTTTGGTGTAGTCGTTAGAAACATCGAGGTGCGCATTGATCACGGGTGTTTCCTGACCGGCATACGACAGCTCGACGGTGTGGACGCTTTGGTCGGGCAGGTAACCTTCGGGTGCCTGCACCTCGATTACCTCATAGGTGGCGGTTCCGCACCCCAGTGAAAGATGAGTCGCGCACGCAAATCCCCGCTCGTCGGTCGTGATGGATGTGACGGTTTCGCCGTCCAGGGCAGCAATGCTGCCGTCGGGGCGCACAATATCGCCCGCGGCACGGATATCAAAAACAGCACCGGCAAGGGCGCGCCCACCTACGGCATCGTTCTTGACGATCTCGATGCTTCCTGTTGCCGCGTCGTCGTAAAACGAGGCGACCGCGACGGGCGTTAAGTTCATGTCGGCGGGAATCGTTATCTCCAGATCTTCACCAACAAGATACGGTTCCTTGGCGGAAGTCTCTCGTATGTAATACGTGCCCGGGTTAAGCGATTCGGGTAGGGTGACGGTGACGGTTTCATCGGTCGTAAAGGTATTCATAACGGTATGGGCGGGATGCCAGGATGTTTGCGAGATGGGCTCACGGTCGCCGTTGAGCAGCTGAAAGGTGAACCCAGCGCGTGGTACGGCGTTGCCGGTCTGAGCATCGCGCTTCACGATTTGAAGATGTGTCGACAGGGCGTGGTTGTCTACGATGTACTGAAGCTCTGCGCCGTCCGTGATCTGCTCTGCCGTGATAGTCCATTCCCCTGCCTGCTTAAAGCCGTCGGGCACAGTGTCGACAACCTCACGAATGGTGTAGCCGGCACGGTCATACGGTATGGTTCCGCTGACGCCATCGGGGCGCTCTCCTGCGCCAAACCATGCTCCGGCCTGGTCTTTGGTCGATGCGAAGCCGTAGATATTGGTGGTCAGCGTTCCAACAACCTGCTGCGAAGTGTTGCTTGCCACTTCAAAGACCACGCCTTCCGCCGGCTGCTCTACACCAGATTCGTCACTATTACCGCAGTCCTTGAACTTTGAAATCTCGAGGTCAAAAGCGATGGGGATGTTGGGGATGCGACGCTCGAGTTCAACGACGCCCGCGTCTCCGAGCTGGTCGGCACCGATGGTATAGCTCCAGGTTTCATTGGAGGGCAGATAACCCTCGGGAGCTCTCGACTCATAGATGCTAAAGGTGCCCAGGGGGATGTCGGTAAGTGTTGCCCGGCCGTCCTCATCCGTCGTGAGGGTGTGCGTCCAGCCCGGGGTAGACTGTGAGACGCAGGTGAACTCAGCGCCGGCAAGTGACGCGCCGACTTGAGGGCCTGCCCCTGTCGCGGCATCGACCTTTGCGATGCGCAGGGTGACGGTACCGGGCTGCTCATCGATGACGACATTTCCGCCGTCATTGCCGGTGGAAAAGGCGATGCGGTCACTCCTGGGGATATAGCCCGTCGGAGCTTTGGTTTCGACCAGATAATATGCGGTGTTGGGCAAAAGTGTCGCCTGTGCGCGACCACTGCTGTCCATCTGGATGCTGCCGACACGCTTGTCGCCGACGCTCTCATAGATGTCGAACCTCGCTCCGTCGAGCCTGTAGGTATCGTTTTCGCTCGTGATGGCGGCGTTGGCTGACTGTTTTCGGAAGGATACGGAGACGGCCGGGAGCACGTAGAGCATGTCTTGACGTTTGCTGCCACCCGCCACAGCTCCCAAATAGCGCCGCGCGCGATGCGGTGCGGCTTTAATGCTTCCCGACTTGGCGCTGTCGTGGAGCCAGCGCGCTGCGGCAACGACCTCATTGTCGCCGGAAAAGTTTCCCCTCTCTGTGACGCCCCGGGCGGTCGTATATGAGAACGATCCGTCGGTATGGGTGGTGCCGTTGAGCATCCAGACGGCAAGTTGGGTTGCGGCACGTGCTCGATCGGGGGACAGGTTATGCCCGCCAAAGGATGTGGCGGGGGGGTAGCCATGACAGATGATGGCCGCGAATTCGTCTTCGAGCCATACCCAGCCCTGATTGTAGGTGAGCCAGGGTCCGCCCGGTGTGCTGGGGCCAAAGCGCTCCTGGTTCATGCAGTAGGCAATCGAAGAATCCTGTGCCTCGTATTTGCCAACTTCAAAAGGACCGCATTCATTGCTGATAGTGTGGAATCCGAGCGATTCGTAACCGTCGACGGCGAGCGCGGCATCCGGTGCCATGCAGCCTAAAAGTAAAAAGAGGACTAGGAGCAGCGATCCTGCTGTGATTGCGCTGTGGACAGAGTGCGTGGGTGTGTTGGACATGGCTGCTCCTTATCCCTCGTGCGCCGCATGGGGAGGCCGCGGCGCGTAGGATGAGGCTACTCCCAGGGTTCATGCGGGTAAGTACCGGAACCTGACCAAACGCTTGCCCAAAATCTGACAAATGGTGCCTACGAAAGACAATGGAATAAATCTGCAGGTAGACAACGGCAAATAGAGGAACGCACAGGTCCCTATCTCCACAATTGGCCTGTTTTTAGGATGATTCTCCACAGTCAAAACAAGCATCGTCACCCTTGTATCGAACAAGACAACCGCGTTATACTATCCCCCACATATGCGGGCATCGCCAAGTGGTAAGGCATCAGCTTCCCAAGCTGACACTCGCGGGTTCGAGTCCCGTTGCCCGCTCCAAAAAAGCAAAAGCACGACACCGTTTCGGTGTCGTGCTTTTTTCAACAAAGCGCCGGGACTCGAACCCGACAGGGTGCGAGCGTTAAATAAACGCGAAGCGTTTATAGCGAGCAGGCAAGGGAGCCGATAGGCGACCGCAGCCGGTGCGTATTTGCGAAGCAAATGCGCGGACGTCCCGTTGCCCGCTCCACCGGGCACGGGAGACATGGGGACGGCCAATTCAACAAAGTTTCCCCCGCGGCTTCGTGAGGCCGAGGGGCTCGCCTGAAGCCGGTGCGTATTTGCTTCGCAAATACGCGGACGTCCTCATGACCGCTCCATCTGCAACATGTTAGGTTGATGCCCGTTGCTCATACGGGCGCCTGCGCACGGTACAATAGTCGAGTTACGACCAACGTGCCAATAACCAAAAAGGAGCCGCTATGATCGATCGCTATACCCGCCCGGAGATGGGACACATCTTCTCCCTCGAGAACAAGTACGCCATTTGGCAGGAGATCGAGGTCCTGGCCTGCGAGGCCCAGGCGGAGCTCGGCAAGATCGGTATTTCCAAAGACGAGGCCCAATGGATCCGCGACCATGCCAACTTTGAGAAGGCAAAGGTCGACGAGATCGAGGAAGTCACGCGCCACGATGTCATCGCCTTCCTGACCAACATGAAGGAATATATCGACGCCGACGTTCCCGAGAGCGAGCCGAAGCCCAGCCGCTGGGTTCACTATGGTATGACCAGCTCCGACCTGGGTGATACGGCTCTGTGCTATCAGCTTACTCAGGCCTGTGACCTGATTATCGAGGACGTCAAGAAGCTCGGCGAGATCTGCAAGCGCCGCGCCTTCGAGGAGCGCAACACGCTCTGCGCCGGCCGTACTCACGGCATCCACGCCGAGCCGATGACCTTCGGCATGAAGTTTGGCTCTTGGGCCTGGGAGCTCAAGCGCGATCTCGATCGTCTTGAGGACGCTCGCAAGAACGTTGCCTTCGGTGCCATCTCCGGTGCCGTCGGCACCTACAGCTCCATCGAGCCGTTCGTCGAGGAGTACGTCTGCGAGCACTTGGGGCTGGTCCACGATCCGCTGTCCACGCAGGTCATCAGCCGCGATCACCACGCCTATCTTGCCGGCGTGCTTGCCACTACAGCGGCCACCTGCGAGCGCATCGCGACCGAGGTCCGCAACCTGCAGAAGACTGACACGCTCGAGGCCGAAGAGCCCTTCCGCAAGGGCCAAAAGGGCAGCTCCGCCATGCCGCACAAGCGCAATCCCATCACCATGGAGAAGGTCTGCGGCCTGTCGCGCGTCGTGAAGGCCAACGCGCAGGTCGCCTTTGACAACGTTGCCCTGTGGCACGAGCGCGACATTTCGCACTCCTCTGCCGAGCGTGTCGCCCAGGCCGATAGCTTCATTGCGCTCGACCACATGTTCCAGTGCCTCATCCGCGTTATCGACGGTCTGCAGCTGTATCCCGCCCGCATGATGGCCAACCTCAACAAGACCCGCGGCCTCATCTTCTCCTCCAAGGTGCTGCTCGCCCTCGTCGACACGGGCATCACCCGCGAGGACGCCTACGCCATCGTGCAGGAAAACGCCATGGCCACCTGGCATGAGGTGCAGGATTGTGTCTCCGGTCCCACCTTTAAGGAGCGTCTCGAGGCCGATCCGCGCTGCACCGTCAGCCAGGAGAAACTCGATGAGATCTTTGATCCGTGGGACTTCCTCACCCGCATCGATACGGTCTTCGACCGCCTGGAGCAGCTGAACTTCGAGTAGGGTTAACCTAATTCGACCGCTTGCGGATGCATTTCAACCTTTGGCGCCTTGCCCATCTTGGGTGAGGCGCTTTTTTATCGCCGCATCAGCCCCGGGTATACAATAAAATCCGGCTGCTGTTTCGATGAAGGGAGGCTTGTGCCCGGACGTATCAAGCGAGCCGCCATCGTCTCGTTTGCGCTCATGCTCCTTGTTGCCGCCTGTGCGGGCGCCCTGACGTATACCGTTCGAAGCAGTTCTTCCTCCTCGAATGAAGCCGACAAAGATCTCCCGGTACTCAAAATCGGCGTTACGGATAACGACCCCTATGTGTATGTCAATACCACGGGCGATTACGCCGGTATCGATATCGACATCGCCCGCGAGGCCTGCAAGCGTGCGGGGATTAAGCCACAGTTTGTCGATATTGACTGGAACGATCGCGACCGGCTGCTCGAAAACGGTGATATCGATTGCCTGTGGTGTGATTATTCTCCTTGTTATCGCGAGGATAAGTATTACTGGACCGAGCCGTATCTAACCGTGACGGTCTCGGTTGCCGCCAAGAAAACGAGTGGCATCAAGTCCTTGGCGCATCTCGATGGAAGCAAGACCATCGCGGTGATTGCGGGCTCGGTGAGCGAACGCCGATTGCTCGCAGGGGATCTGGAAATCTCGCCGGACGTGCAAATCAAATCGTATGGTTCTGCCGAGCTCTGCAAAGCCGCCCTCGCCAAAGGCTATGTCGACTGTTGGATGGCGGACGTTCAGCCGCTTGACCGACTTGTCGCCCAGTATCCCGGCCTTTACCGCGTGTTCGCCGACAACATTATGACGGTCGATCTGGGTGTCGCGTTTGATGACAGCTATGAAGGACCGATCGTAAAGGATCTCAATACTGCATTGTTTGCCATGGATCGAGATGGCACGATTGACCGTATTGTGGGCAATTACAAGACAGGAGCGACGACGGGCGGGCAAGGAGCAAATCCATGACAAATGATGAGCACCGCTTGCGTCGAAAGACTCTGACCGTCATAGTTGTCGGCGTTATTGTCAGCGCTGTCTTGTTAGGCCTGTTGTATACGGTTGGAACCCATCGCTGCCTCGAAAAAACGCTTGGGTTTGGCCAAGAAACCATGGTGTTTTTAGAAAACGCTTGCGAAAAATATGACCGCTACGAACAGGGGAGAAAAGCAGAGGAGACGCACGATTTGCTCGCCGCGGTCGAATCGTTTGCGACGTTCCTGTCCTCTGATCGCGTTGAGGTTAACAACGACCTTATCGAGCAATTTGTCCATGCCGAGAACCTTTCGGGGTTGATGGTCATGGACTCCGATGGCCATATGGCTGCCCACTACGACATCGATGGTCGCGATCCGCTCATGTTGTGGCGAGAGGAGCTGGCCTGTTCGCCGGTCGCATCGATGTATCAAGGTTCCAAAGTGACCTACTCAACTGTCGTTGAGCGCCGTAGTGTTGTTTTTGCCGTCTGTGCTGTTCCGTATGGCGACGGCGTTGCCCTGGCATACCGCTCACTTGTTTCCGATGCGGTGGACGACTATTCATATGCCATAGCCGACGTGCTTTCGAACAGCACCTTCCACCAGGGTCCCACGGTGCTTGTTATGGAGGATGCGGAGATTGTCTCATCCAACAGTGCCGATGCTGACATGTCGCTCGCCCGACTCCTCACCAGCGCAGGGGTTGAGTGGAAAGACGACGGCCTGACGCCCATCGAATATCGAGGAGACAAATGGTACGCCGTGCGTGCGGCATATAAGGACTACCGCCTGTTTGCGCTATATCCCAAATCTGAGGTCATGTCTGACAGGATTTCATTTGTCGCCGTCGGCGTCTTGGTATGCCTTGCGTTTTGGGTCGTGGTGCTGTTGGCTCGAAATATCGTTGACCACCGTAATTTGGTCGAAAAGGATAAACAGCTCGGCATTATCAATGCCATAAGCGCCATCTACGATTCGACCTTCCTTTTGCATCTCGACACCCTCGAGATCGAGGGAATCAATATGTCGCCGGCGATAGCGAAGATATTTGCCGAGCACAACGAGGCATATGACTTTATGGACACGGTCTGCCGTGATATCGTGAGCCCCGAAAGCCGCGACGCGGTTGTGGGACTCGTAGATATAAGTACGCTTCGTGAACGTATGGAGGGCGTACCGTACTTGGCTGCCGAGGTGCGAGATTGTCGAGGCACTTGGTACTCGCTACAGGTTGTCCCCCAGCATCGCGATGAGCAAGGCCGCCTGGATTCGGTCGTCGTGGCGACGCACAACATATCGATGGTCAAGCATGCCGAGGAGCTGTCATACCAAGATAAACTGACGGGGCTTCGCAACCGCAACTATCTGGAATCGCGTGGAGATAGCCTGGTAAACGAGGACTTGCCCGTGAGCGTGATTATGGTGGACTGTAATTATCTCAAGCGGACCAACGACATTTATGGTCACGAGATGGGGGATGAACTGCTGCGACGGACGGCGTCCGTGCTGCGGCGGGTGGCTGGTGCGGATTACCTGCCGATGCGCGTTGGCGGCGACGAGTTTTTGCTGGTTTGCCCCCATACTGACAACGAGTCTGCGCTCGGGCTGGAACAGGATCTTCGTCTCGGTCTTGCCGCGGTAAGCGATGAGACCCTGACGGTCAGCGCATCGATTGGCGTGGCGACCGTCGAGACGGCTGGAAATACGCTGGCCGATGTATATCGCGTCGCCGACCACAATATGTATCGGGAGAAGCGCATGGTCCACGTACAGGGCGCGGACTGCTAATCTTGCCCCCACTAGTCCAAGCATCGTAGGATGTTGAATCGGTGCTTGCGATAATAAGTCGGTCCAGGCGGGGATAATAGACGTCTGAAATTTCTTTCTGAGAGGGGATCTCAATGATTAGTTTTGACTACAAGCCTCAGGGTGTATGCTCTCGCAATATTCACCTCAATCTCTCTGACGATGGCAGCAAGGTGCTGGGCGTCGAGTTTACCGGCGGCTGCGATGGCAACCTCAAGGCCATCTCCAGGCTGGTCGAGGGCGCTCCCGCCGATCGCGTAATCGAGGTTCTCGCCGGTAATACCTGCGGTATGAAAAAGACCTCTTGCGCCGATCAGCTTACGCGCGCTATCGAGGCCGCTCGCGCAGAGATCGCCTAATGAGCATCGCTGATCGCTTTAAGAATGGAATAACGCGTCGAGGTTTTGTGCTGGGTGGCGCCGCTACCGGTGCTGCTGCCGTACTGGCCGGTTGCTCGAAAAAAACGGGCACGAGTGATGACGCCGCTGGCGAGCCGCAGGTTATCAAGGACGATTCGAAGATTGTCTCGATCACTGATGAGTACGAGGCCGTCGAAATCGACCTCGAGCCTGCAGCTTCATGGACATTGCCTCTGGGTACGCTGCTGTACTGCTGCGACGGCGATTACGCCGCGGCGATGATGGCGCCCGCATCGGCGCGGCATGCCAACACGCTCGGTGTGCTCAACCTGGGTGACGGTTCGCTCACAACGCTCATCGAGGACCCCGTCGAAGGTGCGGGGTATTCGTTTTACGATGTCCGCGCCGGCGATGGCGTATTTGCTTGGGTCGAGATGAACTTTGCGAATGCATCGTGGAAGCTCTATGCGCAAAATAGGGCAGGTGCGTCGCTTGTCGGCGATGTGGTCGAGCTCGACCGAGGCGGCAAGGACTACGACCCGCCGCTGTTTACGGCGTTCGAATCGTCCGTCATTTGGTACAAGATGCCTGCTGCAGGCGGCAAAAAGACGAGTCACGATTCGTATTGCTACCGCCGCTCGCTCGACGAGGCAAAGGCCGAGGCCATTTGGAAGTCAACGGGTCGCTTTGCATCCGCCCCGCGTGTGAGCGACGGCATCTTGACCATTTCCCCGCGTGTGCGCAACGACGAGGGCGTCTACTACGGCATGACGGCGATCGACCTGACGGACGGCAACAATACCAAGAGGGCTCAGCTGGTCCTTCCCTCATCGGTGTCTCCCTTCGAGGCCGTATATATGGGCGACACGTTTGTGTTCTCCATCGAGGCCACCTATAGCGGCGTGGGGAGTCTGGGCAACATGGGCACCTATATCGGTAACGAGAATGGGACGTTCCTATTCCTGTCGCGCGAGCCGCTTGCGTGTGCTGCCGGCAGAAAAGGCAAATATCTGGTTAAGGTTCAGGCATCGCATTTTCTGATCGATACCTCCGCCAAAACCTATGGATCGCTGCTGTCGCCCGACCGCGCTCTCGAATATGGCGATTATCCAGCTACGGCGGGTAAATCGAATACGTTTTTAACCTATGCCACGGTGCGTAATAGCCAAGGAATCCCCGAGACGGTTACCGCCCGCCTGTTCTCTCTTTAGCGCCGAGGGGTTAAAAGGGCGCCAACGGGGGAATAAACGCGTTGTAATTGTGAGTGCCGCCCGCCGAGCCGCCGCACTGTAGCGGTGCTCGGTGGGCATAGGTGCGTTAAAATGGGCTTGTTCTTAGCTAATTGAGACAGGGGGGGCCGTGTTATGGCTTCAGATGCAAAAAAGATTCTGCTGGTCGAGGATGAGAAGGCAATCCGTGACGCTGTCGCTGCCTATCTCGAGCGCGAGGGCTACTGGGTTGTTGGCGTCGGCGACGGCCAGTCTGCGATCGAGGAGTTCGAGAAGCACCAGTTCGACCTGGTTGTGCTCGACCTTATGCTCCCCAAGATTCCCGGCGAGCGCGTTTGCCGCACTATTCGCGATACCTCGGATGTGCCCATTATCATGCTTACCGCCAAGGGCGAGATCGAGGATCGCATCATCGGCCTCGAGCTTGGTGCCGACGACTACTTGATCAAGCCGTTCTCGCCTCGCGAGCTCGTCGCCCGCGTCCGTGCCCTGTTCCGCCGGGCTCATCAGGCCGATGAGCCCGCCGTTGAGGTGCTCGACTTTGGCGATCTGGTCATCGATATCTCGGGCCACAAGATTTTGGTCGAGGACAAGGAAGTGGACCTGACTGCTTCCGAGTTTAAGCTGCTCACCACGCTTGCTCGCCATCCCGGTCGCGTCTATAACCGTATGGAGCTGGTCGAGAAGGTGCTCGGCTACGACTTTGAGGGTTATGAGCGCACCATCGACAGCCATGTGAAGAACCTTCGTGCCAAGCTGGGCGATGACCCCAAGAAGCCTAAGTGGCTCTACACCGTTCACGGCGTCGGCTATCGCTTTGAGGCTCCGGCCAAGACCGATAAGTCGGACGAGAAATAGGGAAATCACATATGACACCTGCGCGCTTTGAAATCGGACAAAAGCACAAGCAGGAGAACGAGGCGGGTTCCAAGGCGAGTTGGAACACGCCTCGTTCCGATTCACGGCCAGCGATGAGCTATCCCTCGCGCATGGCATTGGCTTTTGCCCTGACGTCGCTCATGACGGTATTGGTGCTGGTGGGCGTTGTCTCCGTTGTGTGGGGCACCGTCTTTTCGGATTACACGCGCTCTAATATCGTCGAGATCGCCAATTCTGCTGCCGAAAAGCTTGCGACGTCGTATGAGGAAAACGGCAACTGGACTGCGGGCGAGCTGCGCACGGTCGCGACATCGAGTTTGGTGTCCGACGACCTGAGTATGCAGGTCGTCAACAAGAAGGGCGTTGTCGTCTATGACGACTCATGGCCTTCGGCAAGTGCGACCGCCGATGTGCGCGAGAGCGGATCGCCGTCGAGCGGCTCGAGTGGTAAAAAGGCATCGCATAGCCCGGTTTCGTCGGCGCCCACCGACTCCGACAGCGTTGCCAACGTCGAAATCATAACGTCTTCTGGCGAGCATGTCGGGCAGGTAAAGCTATGGGCCATCGGCTCCGATGCTCTGCTCACCAAGGCAGACTCAGCGTTTAGGGAGAAGACCTTTAACGCCATGGCCCTTGCCGCGGTTGTTGCGGTCTGTATCTCGGTCGTTATCGGATCGCTCGTTTCGCGTATGCTTACCAAGCCGATTCATCGTATTACGAGCACGGCCAAGCAAATTCGCGACGGCGATTTGTCCGCTCGTACCGGTTTGCGCGGCGACGATGAAATCGATCAGCTGGGTGAGACCTTTGACGAGATGGCCACCTCGCTCGAGAAAGATATGAAGCACGAAAAGCGCCTGACCTCGGATGTCGCACACGAGCTTCGCACGCCGCTCATGGCCATGCTTGCAACGGTCGAGGCCATGCAGGACGGCGTGTATCCCACCGACGATGAGCATCTGGAGACGGTCGCTTCCGAGACGCGCCGCCTGGCTCGTTTGGTGCAGCAGATGCTCGACCTATCGCGTATGGAAAACAGCACGGCGCCGCTCAATCTCGAACCGGTGGACATGGTTCCCTTTGTGCGGTCTATCGTCAACGCTCAGGAGCGCCTATTTGTTGACCGCGATCTGCGCTTGCGCTTTGCTGACGAGACCCAAGGTCACGACGATGTCGTCGAGGCCGATCCCGACATGATCACGCAGTGCGTCATCAACCTCATGAGCAACGCCATGCGCTACACCCCCGAGGGCGGTTGGGTCGTGGTGTCGGTGCTCAGTGACCGCAAGCATGTCAGTATTGCCGTTTCGGATACCGGTATCGGTATTGCCAAGGACGACCTGTCGCGCATCTTCGGGCGATTTTGGCGCGCAGATGCCAGCCGCGCCCGCGAAGCCGGCGGCCTGGGCGTTGGCCTCGCCGTGACCAAGCAAATCGTCGAGCGTCACCATGGCTACATATCCGTGGAGTCGGAGCTTGGAAAGGGTACGACTTTTACGATTCATCTGCCTCGCGAGCACACGGCGGACGCGGCATCTACTACAATGGAGCACTAGCTTTTCGCTATTCGGTGAAGGAGGGGCCGCGTTCCTGCCGCTCCGAGTTTGCGAAAACATGCGGGAAAGAACCCGCATTTCTGTCGTATTTAGGTAAGGAGTGACTCACGTGACAACGATGGAGCGTCGTCCGGATTCCCGTGGCAAGGTTCGTGATATCTACGATGCCGGCGAAAACCTGCTGATGGTCGCCACCGATCGCATTTCTGCGTTCGACTTTATTCTCCCCGACGAGATTCCGTTTAAGGGAGAGGTGCTCAACCGCATCTCGGCATTCTGGTTCGACAAGTTTGCCGATATCGTCCCCAACCACCTCGTCTCCATCGATCCGACGGATTTCCCCGAGGAGTTTGCCGAGTATCGTGACTACCTCGCAGGCCGCGCCATGCTGGTCAAGAAGGCCCAGACGATTCCTATCGAGTGCATCGTCCGCGGTTATCTGACCGGTTCGGGCAAGAAGACCTATGACGAGAACGGCACCGTCTGCGGCATCCAGCTGCCCGAGGGTCTGACCGAGGCCTCCAAGCTTCCCGAGCCGCTGTTCACGCCGTCCACGAAGGCCGAGATCGGTGATCACGACGAGAATATCTCGTTTGAGCGTTGCTGCGAGATCGTTGGCGAGGACATCGCCACGCAGATTCGCGATCTGTCTCTCAAGATCTACAAGGCTGCTGCCGAGTATGCAGCGACCCGTGGCATCATCATTGCCGACACCAAGTTTGAGTTTGGTGTTATCGATGGCAAGGTCACGCTGATCGACGAGTGCCTCACGCCCGACTCCAGCCGTTTCTGGCCCGCCGCCAGCTACGAGGAGGGCAAGATCCAGCCTAGCTACGACAAGCAATTCGTCCGCAATTGGCTCAAGGCCAACTGGGATATGACGGGGGAGACCCCGCACCTGCCCGCCGAGGTCATCGATGGCACGTCCGAGCGCTATCGCGAGGCCTTCCAGATCATCACGGGCTCCCAGTTCACAAGCATGAAGGAGAACGCATAAGTGAGTACCCGTAGCGCCACGAACAAGCGCACGCAATCCCACGAAGTTACCGGGGTTGCGCGCAAGTCCGCCGCATCTGCTAAACCCGCCCGCCAAGCAGCGAGCTCCGTTCGCGTCGTGCCGGCTTCGTCTAAAGCTCGCCGCAAAGAGCTCGAGAAGGGTGAAAACCTGGAAGGCCTTTCCAAGGAGGAGAAGCGCGCCCGCAAGGCCAAGCAGCGTGCTCGCGAGGATCGTATCTATACGGTGTCGAATATTCTTCTCAAGCAGGATGAGGACTACACCAAGCGCCGTCGTATCTGGTGGGCCGTGCTCGCCATCGGCATGGTACTCGTCGTGGCAATTTGGGCTTCGCTCTACTTCGCTCCCGGCGGCACGGTGTCCAGTCCTGTTCAGATGGTCGGCATCGTTTTGTCCTATGTCATCATCCTGGGTGACTTTATCTACGACTTCGTTCGTATTCGTCCCTTGCGCAACATGTACCGCGCGCAGACCGAGGGCATGTCCGAGAACAAGCTCAACGCTCTTATCGAGCGCTCGGCTGCCGAGGAGGACAAGAAGGACTCCAAGAAGAAGTAGCGTTTGTATCCATACATATCGCTAAGATATAAGGCGCGTCGTTTTTGCGGCGCGCCTTTTTACTGTTCTATAGATAGATGGAGTGGCACATGATTCGAGCTGCCCTAACGGTCGAGGAAGCTCTTGAGGGCATGAAGACCCTTGAGCCCAAGATTAAAAATTATGCGCGTCTCGTTGTCCGCAAGGGTGTAAACGTTAAGCCCGGCCAGGAGGTCGTCGTTCAGTCTCCCGTCGAGTGCGCATCATTTGCGCGCGTGGTGGTTGCGGAGGCTTATGACGCCGGTGCCGGTCACGTGACGGTCATCTGGGCCGACGACGCCGTGACGAGGCTTGCGTACGAGCATGTCGAGAAAAGCTATTTTGGGCAGACGCCCGAGTGGAAGCGCATACAGCTGGATTCTCTGGCCCAGGACGGTGCCTGCTTTATCTTTATCGAGGGTGCTGACCCCGCCGCTCTCAAGGGCATCGATCCTGCCAAGCCCGCTGCCGCTTCCAAGGCGAGGAACACGCAGTGCAAGATTTTCCGCCGCGGACTGGATTACAACATCAACCCGTGGTGCATTGCCGGAGCGCCGGTCGTGGCTTGGGCGCGCGAGGTGTTCCCGGGAGACGCCGATGAGGTTGCAATCTATAAACTATGGATTGCGATTCTGCATACCGCCCGTGCTGACGGCCAAGATCCGGAGAGTGACTGGGAGCTTCACGATGCGGCGTTTGAAAAGAACCTGCGCTTTCTGAACGAAAATCGTTTCGACTGCCTGCGCTATACCGCTTCGAATGGAACCGACCTGGTAATTGGTATGACGAAGGGGCATGAGTGGGCCGGCGGTAAGGGCGAGACCCCCGACGGTCACCCCTTCTTCCCCAACATCCCCACCGAGGAGGTCTTCACCTCGCCCGATCGTATGCGTGCTGACGGAATCGTCTATTCCGCAATGCCGCTTATCCATCACGGTAACAAGGTCGACGATTTTTGGATCAAGTTCGAGAACGGTCGTGTGGTGGATTACGACGCCCGTGTGGGAAAGGCGACACTCGCAAGTATCATCGATACTGACGAGGGCGCTGCTCATCTGGGAGAGGTTGCGCTCATTTCCAAGAACACGCCGATTCGCGAAAGCGGCATCCTGTTCTATGACACGCTCTATGACGAGAATGCCAGCTGCCATCTTGCACTGGGAGTCGGCTTCCCCGAGTGCATTGAGGGTGGATATGATATGTCCAAAGAGGAGCTCATTGAGCATGGCGTCAACGTTTCGAGCACGCACGTCGACTTTATGATCGGTACGGACGACATCGATATTGTGGGCATTACGCCCGATGGACGCGAAGTTGTGATTTTCCAGAACGGCCAATGGAGTTGGGAATAGTCCCAGACCGTGGTACAATGCCACCCGCGGGCCGTTAGCTCAGCTGGCAGAGCAGGGGACTTTTAATCCCAAGGTCCAGGGTTCGAACCCCTGACGGCCCACCCAAAGATTGTTGAGGCGGTCAACTTCGGTTGGCCGTCTTTTTTGTCGCCCCTTCATGGGTTCGAACCCGAAAGGGCGCGGAGCTGAGGAAACGCGCGAGCGTTTGCCAGCGCAGCGCGCAAGGCGCGAAAGCGCCGCAGCGGTCGCCCGCGCAGCGGGCCCGAACCCCTGACGGCCCACCATAGAATAGAAAAGCGACTGGCGGATGCCGGTCGCTTTTTTGTTGTCGCGACGCGGGTTCGAACCAGATCTTCTCTATATATAAGGACGCCTGGCGGCCAAAACCAGCCTTTTACCGACAGGAAACCAAAACCTAATGTCTTTAGAGTAAAGTAGCCCAGCAGAGATGGCCGACGCCTCAACACCTATAAACCAGCTGGTCATCGCCAATACCAGAAGCCGATGCTTCAGACATGACTTCAGTGGAACAACTGAAGGATCGATTCATTTGTGAACAAAATATGGAGTGCCAGATTCCCGCCCCCGGGGCCCCTCCGGTCT
>UQNG01000008.1:0-40648 GCA_900542335.1 uncultured Collinsella sp. | reverse complement strand
GTTCTATCCCGGTTGCAGTCGCTTCGCTCCTGCACCACATGGTCGATACGGCGGTTTGGCGTTGGATCGGTTCTTTCTGATATATGCTGGTTGCGGCTCTTCTTTTGGGAGGAGTCGCTTTTTTGTTGCTAGGAGGTTGGCCCGTGGTTGATGGGGATGCTCGCTCTGAGCTTCTTTCTGCTGATTGGAATGACGAATGGATGCGCTTGCAAGCTGATCGGCATCGGGCTGATGATCCTTTTGAGTGGGATAAGCGGGCTCGGCATTTTCGGCCATTGGAGACTGCCCCGTATGCTCGGGATTTTATAAAACTGCTGGCGCTTGAGCCTGGTGAGTCGGTGCTCGATATGGGGTGTGGGGCTGGGTCGATTGCTATTCCGCTTGCTCAGGCTGGGCATCCTGTGATTGCAGCCGACTTCTCCCCCGCTATGTTGGGCACCCTTGATGCCGGCGTTGAGTATTACGGGCTCGAGGATCTTATTACACCGCTTGAGCTTGCTTGGGATGATGATTGGGATTTGGTTGGACCGGTCGCAAAAGCGGTGGATGTTGCCTTTGCCAGTCGCTCTGTCACCACGACCAACCTAAAAGGCGCACTTGCCAAGCTTGATCGAACGGCTCGTCGGCGTTGTGCCGTTACGATGGTCGCCAACTCGAGCCCGCGTTATGACCTGCACTTGATGAATGCCATCGGCGCCTCGGTTACCTGCAGCAATGGTTTTGTGTACGCCTTTAACATCCTTATTCAGATGGGTGCACTGCCACAGGTCACGTATTTTGAATCACCCCGCCGCGACACCTTCGATAGTCTCGAGGCAGGCGTGGCAGACTTTTCTCGCATGCTCGAGCACGGCAACGAGGACAAGATCGACCGCCTGCGCAACTATATCGCCCACCACATGATCGAGAACCCCCATGCCGGTGAGCCGGGATCCAAGGGCGTACCGCAGGGACGCTACATGCTCGACCACATCCGCAAAGTCCGATGGGCGTTTATCGCCTGGGAGCCGGTCTCCGTACCCCGCCCGTAGCCCATCTAAAGCTTGCATCGTCTTCCCGCCCGGCATCCGCATTCTTTGCGAACTGGGCAAACATGCCCCACACCGTGCCGTTCCTGCGCTATCGTGGGACAGCTCACGTAGATTAAGGCCCCATTGCGGGGCGCCCCATACATAGAAAGCGAGAACCCATGGCACTGACAGGAGCCCAGGTCAAGCAGCTTCGCAGCATGGCCCATCACCTCAACCCCGCCATCATCATCGGTAAGTCCGATGTCAACGAGGGCACCGTCGAGCAGACGGTCGCCTACCTGGAGAAGCACGAGCTCGTTAAGTGCTCCGTGCTGGACGGCTCCAGCCTTTCTGCCCGCGAGGCCGCCGAGGAGCTCGCCGAGCGCTGCCACGCCGACGTCGTTCAGGTTATCGGCCGCAAGTTCTCGCTGTATCGCGAGTCCTCGCGCAAGGATATCGAGAAGATCAAGCTCGTCTAAAACCGACTGGCCATACCGAGTAGCCTGCGGGCGTCCGAGTGATTCGGGCGCCCGTTTTTTATCGCTCGACAAGCACGCGCTTGAGCCTGCCTTCGACCAGGCGCTCATACAGGCGCCTTGTCTCGGGCTCGGGCACGCCTTGAACCTGCTCTCGCAGGTGGTGCATGTGACCGCTGTATAGCTCGACAACATCGCGGCGTCGTCCCGCCGCACCGTAAACGCGCATGGCACAGCGAACCATGTCCTCGCGCGCCGTCTCTTGGCGAAGCCCCGATTCAACGAGCCAAATTGCCGATTGCAGGTCATTTTCCTCGAGAGCGGCATTCGCTCCCCTAATCATGCAGTCGATGTACTTGGATTGCATAATGTGGCGCATGCGCGTAAAAAACGTGGGATTGCAACCGGTGGGAACATACAGCGGCCCCGCGTAGAGCTGCTCAACCTTAAGACAAAGCTCAACCAGGTGAGGGCCTCTCGCGCCCATACGGTTTCCCAGGATCTCGCGGCTCAGCTGGTCAAAGAGCCTTACATCGGTCTTAACGTAGTCGCCGTTGAGCCCTATGCACTCGTTTTGGATGAGCACGCACGACTTGCCATCCGGCGTTGGACCCAAAGCCGAGCGCAAGCGCGATACCGTCGAATACAGATTGTTGCGCGCCGCGCTAAACTCGGCATGGGGCCACAACTCCATGGCGATTGTCTCGCGGTCGACCATGGCATCCATGCCCACCGCGAGCCGCTCGGCAAGTGTTGCCGCCTTTTTGCGACGCCACATCTTATCCGTGATGGGAAAGCCGTCGCGCTCGGCGCGAAATGTGCCAAACATGCGCATCTCAATATGGCCGATCGTATCGACAGCCTCAACCTCGCCCGCCTGGAACAGGTGCTCGCTTTCGCCCTCAAAATCATCGCGTAGTGAATACCGCGACAGTTCACGCACCGGAAGCTTCTTGCGAATCCTGACGGCAGGCTCGCCCAGACAATGCATCGCAAGACGTGCGAACAGCCGATACGATGGGTCTAAAATCCCCGAGCGATTCATAGACATCCAAGCGGCAAGATCGCTATCGCGGCCCGCAGCGGCCAAATGCAGTGCCACGATCCAGGCTTCTGAGCCGCCGACCTGTGTCTTGCTAATATCGAGCAGTTCTGCCTCTTCGCGAACCGATACCAGCGACGTATTGCGCAGGTACGCCACGCGCTCAAGCAGCAACGCGTTTTCGCGCATGTACGCAATCGATTCGTCGGCGAGCTTGAGCACCTGAACCGCACGGAACTTCGCGTTGACCGGCCGCCCCTCCGCCAGCGATTGCCAACCCTCCAGCAATAACCCAAACAGCTGAATTTGATTGTCACGAACACGCACCGCAAAGCGGTCGAGCTCGCCAAACGCCACATCGTCGGTCACGGGCAAGCCCGCGAGCAGGCGCCGCGCCGCGAGCACCATACGCAGCCAAATGGATGGTGCCTTAAGCCCGCGGATATCGAGCGCCTCGAGTATCTGCGCCATCTTGTCATCGCGCTCGTCGGGTTTAGCAAACGAGCCGTCGAACAGCTCCACCAGCATATGGTCGGCCTGTATGAGAATCCCCGCGATGTCGAGCTCGCAATCATAAGCTTTGCACGCCTTGAGCTTCGCGAGAACATTGCCGTCTTCCGCTCGCTCGGTTAGGTGGCGCTTGACCTCGATATGCGCGGACAGCATGTCGAGCACCTCGCAGGATGTCTGTTCTTGCACAACAGGGTTGGCGGGAAGCCCCAGGTCATTGTCGCCGTAAAAGGCGATAGTAAGCGCCTGGGCTATTTTCCAGGTAGCGGGGTCGACCTCGCGGGCCGCCTGGTCACCCGCACGTTCGATAACGGACGCCATATACCTTGCCAGCTTTGTATTGCACACGCTGACAGCCGCCAGATACACGCCGAGTGCCTCGGCGGCTGTCGGCTCTTGCTCCTGCTTTTCTGCATTGATCATCGCCGATGCTGCACGGCAAATGTCCCCTCCATGCCCGGTCAGGGCAAGATCGGCCCCATACTGCCCGGCAAGCTCCAACACCACACGGCGGTCCAAGAACGCATCGGCCAGATCCATGGCCAAATCGCATCGGGCCGCCTTTATCAAAATGCGAGCAGCCCGCGATACTAGTTCGGGACGGATCTCGGCAACAAGCTTTCGCAGCCTCAGGCGCGCGTTGTCCTTAGCGCCCAAACACCTAAAGGTGCGATCAGACGGATCCACGCCAAAAATCGGATAATCGCGCACAAAGATAGACTGGTCGACCATCGAAAGCCTCACACCGCACGCCTCTAGCTCCGCAATGCGGCCCTCGCCCATCAATACCATCAAGCAGGCAACGGTAAACAACAGGTTGTTCTCGAGCGATGCGAGATCGGCCAGCGCCGCACCGTACACGTTGACGATTTCGTTTTCGAGCAACCCGGCAACATCGCCCTGTCCATACATCCCCGTCTGCAAGGCAGATACCAGCTCTGGCACACCTTGCGTGAGCCGATAAAAATCGAGCGATGTGCTGATAGAGAACGCCGTGGCCCATGACGAATACTCATAGGCGTGCACCTTGAGCATCTGCGCATTGACTTTTACAGAATCGCCCAGCCCGTGGATAAGCAATCGGTTGGAGGGGCGGCAGGCAATAAAGACCCCCGTCCCCGTAGCACGTAAGCTGCGGATTCGATCGATGAGGTCCTCGGTTTCGTGCTGCTCGAGATTGGGCACGTTGTCGATCGCAACGAGCGAATGAGGTTTGTCCTTAAGCTCATCGGCGACAACCTCGAGCTGCATAAAGAGCTCGCGTCCAATCGCGCGGTCGGCCTCGATAATCCGAACCGGCCCTCGCGTGGGGTCCGATTTAACCTCCTGCACGTATTGCAGCAACACCGACGTCTTACCAAACCCATCGGGCGCGTAGAGCAAAACAATTCCCGCCTTGCGCCCTTTAACGATGAGCTCGTTCATCAAGCGATCGCGCCGCACCATATAGCCGCCGCCCGTCGGCATCAACTCGAGGTCGTCCGTATTGCCCAGATCGTTTACCATGCTTGCTCCTCAACTCGACCATATGGACACCGTAGCTGCAGGACCATATGAGCCGCCCCGTGAATAGCGCGACTTAGAGTTTTTAATTGTCTGCCGGTACGTGTTTGGCAAGTTTTTGTACAGCGAGGCCCGATGGTAACTTATCCCCCGACCAATAGGTCTTTGCGCAGGTCAATGCGCTTGCCAGCATGTCCCATCCCATTTGCAGTGTAGCGCAGTCGGCTATTTTTATTTGAGTTGCGCAACTCGCCTACTCCTCGCTACCGCCTGCGACTCTATGGTGGCAAATGTGCATAGAATCTGCTATAGAATGAATCACAAAAATTTAAAACCCTCCAGTCAAGCACGCGGCAAGGTTTCCGTCATGTATACGCCACGGCGTATGTCCACTAAAAAGGCCCCCGCAAAGCGAGGGCCTTTTGAGAAACTATGTAAGATCGCTTGATCGCGTTACTCGCAGAGCGAAAGAGCGGCCTCGTCAGCAACGACAACGCAGTTGGTGTGCAGCTGCAGGATCGAAGCCGGGCATTTGGGCGTAACCGGACCATAGCACATATCGTGCACGGCCTGAGCCTTGGCCTCGCCGTTGGCGACAACCAGGATCATGCGGGCATACATGATGGTCTGGGTGCCCATGGTGTAAGCCTGACGGGGCACGTCATCGATGCTGTCGAACAGGCGGCTGTTGGCCTGAATGGTGCTCTCGGTGAGGTCGACGCAGTGCGTACCCTTGGAGAAGTGGTCATCGGGCTCGTTAAAGCCGATGTGACCGTTGTTGCCAATGCCGAGCAGCTGCAGATCCGGGTAACCGGCGGCAGCGACGATCTTGTCGTACTCGGAGCAGGCAGCGGCGGCATCGGGGTTGGAGCCATCGGGCACGTGCGTGTTGTTCAGATCGATATTGATGTGATCGAAGAAGTTCTCGCGCATAAAGTAGTGATAGCTCTGGGGATCGTCGTGCGAAAGACCACGATACTCGTCCAGGTTATAAGTGCTGACCTCGGCGAAGTCGACGTCGCCCTTCTCGTACCAAGCGGCGAGCTGCTTGTAGGCGCCAATCGGGGTGGAGCCGGTGGCAAGACCCAGCACGCAATCGGGCTTGAGGATAACCTGGGCCGAGATGATATTAGCGGCCTTGCGGCTCATATCCTCGTAGTCTTTAGCTTTAATGATTTTCATTACGCGTCCTTTCTCGTACAAGAGAGGCAAGGCTCCCCTTACAAGCACTTGCCCGCGGCCCGCGTCGGCCGCAACCAACGTGTGCGGCCACCAGGGCGAGGTCGCGTAATATATGTGTCTCGTGTCTAACCGCGTCGAGGCCCCTGCCCGTCCACGGTGACCCAAAGCTGTTTAGCTTCGGACAATCCCCATCTTGCCACGGAGGGCGCCCTCTTTCAAGGGCGCCCTCCGTAAACGTGATTGAATTGTAGGCTAAAGGCCAAGCGGAGCGACTAGCGCTCGCGAGCAACGATGAGCTGGTCCATCTCCTCGACATGCTCGCCAACGGAGCCCTTGATGCTCGAGAACTCAACAGAGTTGCACACCAAGATGGGAACCGTCACATCGTAACCCTCGGCAGCAATTGCCTCGCGATCGAACTCGATGAGCACGTCGCCCTTATGGACGACATCACCCACCTGTGCATGCACGCTAAAATGCTTGCCCTCAAGCTGGACAGTGTCCAAACCAACATGGATGAGCACGTCTAGACCATCGACCGTGTTGAGCGCAACGGCGTGACCCGTGGGAAAAATGGCCTCGACCTTGGCGTCTGCCGGCGCAATCACACGCGTGCCGGTAGGCTGAATCGCCACGCCCTGGCCCAAAAGGCCGGTAGCAAACGTCTGGTCTTTGACCTCGGACAACGGAATGACGTCGCCCGAGATGGGAGCATCCAGCGTAAGGACTCGACCACGCATACCAAAAGACCTCAGGACTTTAGTGAACATGCTCCCCCTCGGACATACCAATCAATCAAAATAACTTTAACAGTTTACCACTTGGCACCCGTTTTTGACCATTAGGGAAGTTCGCGCTTGACAACCTCGACGATGTCGTCAACCACACGCTGGGTCAACTCGTGCGTCTCGGCCTCGGCCATCACACGGACCAGCGGCTCGGTGCCACTCGGACGTACCAGAATGCGGCCGCGACCGTTGAGCTCCTTCTCGGCGGCAGCGACGGCGTCCCAAATGGGCTGACAATCGTCCAGGCCGGCCTTATTGTCGGAATGTACGTTGACAAGTACCTGCGGGTACTTCTTCATGATGCCGGCAAGGTCGGTGAGGGTGCGGCCGGTGCGCTTGAGCACGGCCAGAAGCTGCAGGGCCGTCACCAAGCCGTCGCCGGTGGTGTTGTGCTCCAGGAAGATGATGTGGCCGGACTGCTCGCCGCCGATGACGGCACCGTCCTCGAGCATACGCTCGAGAACATAGCGGTCGCCCACGGCGGTCTGGACCATCTCGAAGCCCTGCTCCTTCATGGCGATGGAGAAGCCTAGGTTGCACATAACGGTCGAGACGATCTCGGAGTTGGCGAGCTTGCCGCGAGCGGCCAAGTCGGAGCCGCAGATGGCCAGGATGTAGTCGCCATCGATTTCGTTGCCCTCGCTGTCCACGAACAGCACGCGATCGGCGTCGCCATCGTGAGCCAGACCGATGTCGGCGTGGGTGCGCAGCACGAGCTCACGCAGGGGCTCAAGATGAGTGGAGCCGCACTCGACGTTAATGTCGGTGCCGCAGTAGTCGGTGTTGATGGCATGGACCGTGGCGCCCAGGCGCTGCAGTGCGGCGGGCGTGGTCTGGCAAGAAGCGCCGTGGCCGCAGTCGACGGCAACAACCAGGCCGTCGAGCTTAAGGCCGTCGAGCGTGTTGATGGCATGATCGACATATGCCTTGCGGGCGTCCTTCATCTTGATGATGTGACCCACACCGGCGCCGGTCGGCAGCGTGTCGGCAGCCATGGCCTCCTCGGACATGACCCAGGCGCTGATCTCTTCCTCGACAGCATCGGGAAGCTTCATGCCCTTGCGGCTAAAGAACTTGATGCCGTTGAACTCCGGCGGATTGTGCGAAGCAGAGATGACGATGCCGCCGTCGAGCTCGTTTTGGACGGTGAGCAGCGCCACGGCCGGCGTAGGGATAACGCCGCAGCAGTGCGGTCGGCCGCCCTCGGCCATAATGCCGGCGGTCAGAGCACTCTCGAGCATGGTGCCCGAAAGACGCGTGTCACGGCCGATGCAAATGTCCGGACCAAGGAACTTGGTCGCCGCACGGCCAAGACGAAACGCGAGGTCGCACGAGAGGTCGGCGTTGGCGACGCCGCGGACGCCATCGGTACCGAAGATGTTCTGGGGCATAGGATCGCTCCTTCCCAAGTGGGCAAAACGCAGTCGCCCACCCTAGTCGAAAAAGAAAAGCGGGACCCGCCGAGCAATCGGCAGGCCCCGCTTGTACATTGTATCTCGTAAGGAGATAAAACCTTAGCGCTTGGAGAACTGGGGAGCGCGGCGAGCCTTCTTGAGGCCGTACTTCTTGCGCTCGACCACGCGAGCATCGCGCGTAAGGAAACCGGCCTTCTTGAGGTCAGCACGGTAGTCGCCAGCGTTCAGAAGAGCGCGAGCGATGCCCAGGCGCAGAGCGCCGGACTGACCGGAGATGCCGCCGCCATCGCACAGAGCGATAACGTCGAACTGACCGGCGGTGTCGGTCACCTTGAAGGGAGCAAGGGCGTTCTCAACGAGCTGATGACGGCCGAAATACTGCTCGGCGTCACGCTTGTTGATGGTCACCTTGCCGGTGCCGGGGACGAGACGGACGCGGGCGACGGCGTTCTTACGACGGCCGGTACCCTGGTAGACAACGGTGTTCTCAGCCATCTTTAAGCCTCCAGCTCAATCTTCGTGGGGTTCTGGGCAGCGTGCGGATGCTCGGCACCAGCGTAGACCTTAAGCTTGGTCATCTGGGCACGGCCGAGGGTGGTCTTGGGCAGCATGCCGCGAACGGCGCGCTCGATGACCTTCTCCGGGTGCTTCTCCATAGCCTGGCGGAAGCTCTCAGCCTTGAGGCCGCCGTTGTAGCCGCTGTGGCGATAATAGGTCTTCGTGTCGGCCTTGTTACCGGTAAGCTGGACCTTATCGGCGTTGATGACGACAACGAAGTCGCCGCAGTCGCTGTTGGGCGTGAACTGGGGCTTGTTCTTACCGCGCAGAATCATTGCGATCTGGGT
Organism: uncultured Collinsella sp.; assembly: GCA_900542335.1. Lineage (GTDB taxonomy): Bacteria > Actinomycetota > Coriobacteriia > Coriobacteriales > Coriobacteriaceae > Collinsella. The sequence goes on along the minus strand of UQNG01000008.1, from coordinate 31,877 downwards.
GGCAAGACGGCCCAGGACAGCACCATCGGCGTCGACGAGAACCCAGTTGCGCTGGACCTCGCCCTGCTTGGCGTAGTGAGTCGATTTCGAAATCACTTAGACTCCTCCATGTACAGTACGTGTTGTTACAGAGATTCACGGGGCTCTGCAAGTAACCCGTCCATATTACCCCGCTCGCCGCCCGAGTCAACAGGTATTTTGGTTCTGACCAGACTTTCTGCACATGTCGTCCATGGGTCATGACGTCGCGACACTAGCGCTCGACAAATGCCTCGATATCTCCCAGCAAGCGCTTTGCCTCCTGGCGGCCCTGAATATACAGGTCGAGGAGCTTTGCTGGATCGTGCTCAACGTGGCCGACCTCGACCGGCTTTTGCGGAGCAACGACCAGCGCGCGGCCCTCGCGCTCATACTTCCACAGATGCATGCGCTGGATGTTATAGAGATCGTGGCGCGTCTCGATAGCCTCGAGCAGGTAGGGGTAGTCGGCATAGCGGGCGCGCGCGGCGGGCATAAACTCGTAGGGCTTTTTCTCGTACGAGCGGTCCTGCGTGACAATGACAACCGCGCGATCGAAGCCCGCCTCCTCCAGCACGTGCTCGATGGGAACCGAATCGGCTACGCCACCGTCGACGTATTTGTGCCCGTCAATCTCGACCGGCGGCGTCACCAGCGGCAGCGACGTCGAGGCGCGCACGGCATCGAGGTCGAGCACGGCGCTTTTGACCGGCAGGTACGCGGCGGTTCCAAAGAGCATGTCCGTCGCGACGGCGTACATCTCGATGGGGCTGGCGTCGAACGTCTCGTTGTCAAAGGGATCCAGGCGGTCCTGGACGTCGTTAAAGATAAAGTCGTAACCCACGATGGAACCCGTGGACGCAAACGATGCGGCGCCCATGAAACGGTTATCGTTGCAGAAAGCCAGGTTGATGCGGTTGGCACGGCCGATCTGGTGCGACTTGTAGTTGACGCCGTTGAGGGCGCCGGCCGATACGCCATATACCGCCGGAATCTCGACGCCGGCCTCCATGAGGACGTCGAGCACGCCTGCAGTAAATTGCCCGCGGAAGCTGCCGCCCTCCAAAACGAGCGCGACTTTGCCGGCGTTCTTTGCCCTATCTTCTGCAGTCATGTTGACCTCCTGCTGTTTCGTTTTGGCTTTCTTCTACCCAGTTTTGGGATAGAGAGCGCATTGGTTTTGGAGTTGAGGAGGACGGGGCGGCTGGCGGAAAGCACGCCCCGTTCTGAGGGGCGATTCCGGGATGGACTTTCCGCTTGAGCTGCCATTGGGAAAGCGTGTCCCGGTCTGCGTTGCCACGGCGTTTTCTTTACGCCCGCGCCCTGCATAGAGTTCGATTCTCCGCGGTACGGGGAATCCGTTAATGCGGGGGCATGGGCAGCCGGAGCTTAATCGACATCGCATAGATATTGGGCCGGGGCGTTGCGCGGAGAATCCGCGTATTTGCTTCGCAAATACGCCCCGGCTTCGGCCGCCTGCCGGCGCCCTCGCCCGCTCGCTACAAACGCTTCGCGTTTGCTTAACGCTCGCGCCCTGCACAGAGTTCGATTCTCCGCGGTACGGACTAGAAATAAAAAGGCAGGTAGATATGAGTATCTACCTGCCTGTTACTTATGGTGGAGGCGCGGAGAATCGAACTCCGGTCCACGAAAGCCCCCTGATTGGCATCTCCAAGCTCAGTCGCTGGTTTAGTCTCGGACGCTTTGCGCGCAGCGACACGCTCGCGGCATCCCAACCGGTTCGGTCTTAGCCTGCGCCATACCGATTACGTGCGCAGGAGCATTCCCCTAAAATGACGTCGCGCCGGTGTCGGGGAAATCACCGGGTTGACGCGCCGCTATAAATTAAGCAGCGAGAGCCATAGGCTCAAAAGAAGAGCTGTTGTCAATTCAATTTGACGGTACCCCTGTTTAACGAGGCGAGGAGACCTCGGCTTGCTTCCTCTCTCAGAGCTATCGTGTCGAAACCAGTCGCCCCCGAATGTCGGGAAAGTCTGGATGGTATCGGACCTGCAAACACCCGATAACCGTCGACTTTTCAAGGAACACGCGGGGTGAACCCCGCTCGTGGATAGCTATCTTACCACGTTCTAAAGGCAGACAGCTGCTCTATGCACGAGCTGTGAAGACCCTAATGTGCACCACACTTCGCACTTTTGCCACCGAACACGTCACGTATATTTTCGCCAAGCAAAATTGACCCGTCGAAAGGATCGTTATGGATACCAAGCAGCAACTCGTCAATGCCCTCGTGGGCCTGGGCTCAACCATTACCGAAGCTATGGATGTCATCGAGGGCTTTGTCCCCTGCGGACATCCCGCCCTAACGGTATCGAACGCACTCGTCACACTGGACGTTGACGATGATGCTGCTCTCGCCCAGCAGCTTGAGACCGTCGAGGGCTTTATCGACCATGTGAGCGAGAACCGCGGCGTGTCCGCCTACCACGGCATCGAGGTCGAGCTCGCGGGTCCCAAAGCCGATCTGCTCGCAGCAATCCGCGAGGTAGGCGCCCTTATGCAGACCGCAGGCGTCAAGAACACCCAGGTCAACGAGTGGGTCTACCGCAGCTTAGCCGCGCTCGACAGCTCCGAGGAAAAGGCGGCCGAGCAGCTCGCAGAAAGTCCCGCCATTAAGGCCGCGCTTTTGTAATTAAAGGATGCGTGGCCTTCCGAGCGCCGACGTTCCGAAGGCCACGCAGACAGCCAGGCGCTAGCAGGACACCCGCCCACCGCATTCTGCCAGCGCGAGAATCGGCATCATTTGGCGCGGGGTCTTCGCTGCAAGATCGGCATGTTCGAGCAGCTTGCGATCATTGGTCACTAAGTAATCGACCTGGGCGCGTTTGCATGCGGCGAGTACCAGGTTGTCCTCGTAATCGCGATGGAGCGTCAGATATTTATCGGCTAGCCACAGATCGGATGCGTCTGCTCCCACGGCCGTGGCGTTTTCGGTCATATTTCGAACAAACGCCAGCGCCGCATCGCCAATCGCGCGGGCAGAAGCCTCGTCGAGCGCTCCTCCGCTGGCAAGAACGCTACGCTTCAGCTCGTGTTGGACAACGTACAGCACGTCCTTAGCGATATGCACCGGGAAGAACAGCAATGCCCCCGCCTCCGTCGCCTGCCCAATAAACGCACGCGCGGCAAGCGACTCGGCATGGTCAACGCAAAACGAATCAACCCACACATTCGCATCCACCATGATTTTAAGAGGGGCTCCGCTCACAGGATCATCCCCTTTTGGCGATAGCGCTCGTCCATGGTTTCGGAATAGATTGTGTCCCAATCGCGGTCATCGGATGTAGACGATGTATCGATACCCAGGTCCGCGTAAAGCTGATCCGCCGCCGCCCATGATGCGACAAACGGCGATGTGGCACCAGCACTAGGCAGTTGGTCGTCAACGGCCGACAACACCTCTTCGCACGAACCGCCGCCCTGTGCAACCTTCGCTATGACCTTTTTGATAAGCTCGGGCAGCGAGGCACCCGAAAGCCGCAACGCTTCCTCCGCATGGTCCTTGACCTGACGATCAACGCGAACGTTTACCTGCGCCATGCCGCCAACAGCACCCATCTCAACCTCACCTTCGACTCCCGCTATCTCTGCTAGCATCACTATATATTGCTGCTAGCACATGGTCAAACGCAAAAGGCCTGCATTCTGGCAGATGCAACACCGTCCGAATGCAGGCCATAAACTCAAGCAAAAACGCTAGCGCAGATATGCCTTCGCGTTGCTCAGGCTGTAGGCGATCGTCGAGCCGTTGTGCAGCAGCGACGATGTCTGCGGGGTAATCGCGCCGGTAATGCCGAGCGCCAGGAGCGCTGAGTTGGTGAGCATCACCTTAGAGTAGGAGCTCGTCAGACGATCAATGAGGCCCTGACTCATACGACGCAGGCGCACGATCGCGGCCAAATCCGTATCGGTCAGGATGATATCGGCGACCTCCTTGGCGATGTCGCTTCCGCCACCCATCGCCAGACCCACGTCGGCCAAACCGAGCGCCGGCGAATCGTTGACGCCGTCGCCCACCATGGCAACATGGCGCCCCTCGCTCTTAATGCGCTCCACATAGGCGTACTTGTCCTCGGGCAGTAGCTCGGCCTTAAACTCGTCAACACCCGCCTCGCGCGCGATGCGCTCGGCCGTGCGCTCGGAATCACCCGTGAGCATAACGACATGCTTGACGCCCAGCGCATGCAGGTCGGCGATGGCCTCGCGCACTCCGGGCTTAAGCGGGTCCTCGATACCGAGCACGCCGACGACCTTGCCGTCGACCGCCAGATACAGCGGCGACAGACCCTGCATCTGGGACTCGATTTGTTCCTTAATGTCGGACTCGAGCTGCGCGCCCTCGTCCTCAAACACAAAGTGTGCCGAGCCAATAATTGCGCGACGACCCTCGATAGACGAGGCAATGCCGTGTGCCACGATGTACTCGACCGCAGCGTGACGCTCGCGGTGCTCGAGCCCACGCTCGCGAGCAGCGTTGACCACAGCGCGCGCCACCGGATGCGGAAAATGCTCCTCCAAGCAAGCAGAAAGGCGCAGGATCTCGTCCTCGCTCCAGCCATCGGTGGTGTGCACGCAGGCAAGACGCGGCTGCGCCTCGGTGAGCGTGCCGGTCTTATCAAACACAATGGTGTCGGCCTTGGCAAACGACTCAAAGTACTTCGCACCCTTGACCATAACGCCCATCTTGGCGGCATTGCTCATGGCGGTCATGACGGTGACCGAACCCGTGAGCTTGAGTGCGCACGAGTAGTCGACCATCAGCGCCGCTGAGGTCTTGATGAGGCTGCGGGTGGTAAGCGCAACCAGGCCCGCGAGCAGGAAGTTCCACGGGACAATCTTGTTGGCGAGGTCTTCCATGTGCGACTGGCCCTCGGACTTGAGTGAATCGGCCGTCTGCACGAGCGAGACGATCGAGCGGAGCTTGGTCTGAGCCGTGTTGGCGCGCACGCGCACCAAGATGCTGCCGTCTTCCACGACGGTCCCGGCGAACACGTCGTCGCCCACGCTGCGCTCAACGGCAAGCGGCTCCCCGGTCAGGTTCGCCTGGTTGACCATGGCGCTCCCCTGCTCGACAACACCGTCGATGCAAATGGACATGCCAGTGCGCACGGCGACCAAATCGCCGGGTTCAAGCTCGGTGGCGGCAACGCTTACCTCGGTGTCGCCGACGACCTTTTGCGCCTTATCGGGCACATCGAGCAGCGAGTTGATGAGCTCGTTTTCGCTCATGGCGCGCGTGTAGTCCTCGAGCAGCTCGCCCACATTGAGCAGGAACATCGTCTGCCCCGCAGTATCGACGTCGCGTTTGGCAAACGAGATACCGATGGCCGAAGCGTCGAGTACGGGAACGGTCAGGCGCGGCTGCGCCAGCTCATGAAGGGCAGCGCGCAAAAATGCCATGTAACCGGCCACGACAAACACCGCACGCAGAGGCGTCGGCAAGAACCAGCGGCGCGCGTAGTGGGCGCCGATAAGTGTCGCCAGGTCCATAACGAGTTTGTGCTTGCGCGGCTCGAGTTGCATCACGTAGCCCGTCTTTGCGTCGGCAATGGCCTGGGCATCGAGCGCACCGACGGCGGCCAGTACGGCATCGCGGCGCGGCTCGTCGTATTCGAGCGCCATCTGGCCGATGCGGCCGTAGACGCGCACCTTGCGCACACCATCGATTTCGCCGCTGAGCTTAAGAAGTGCATCGAGATCGCTCTCTGGCACAGGACCCGCCAATTGAAGACGGGTCCTGCCGGGGATCTCGCTAATAATCGAGAATCTCATAGTTTGCGCCTGGGAGCGTTACTCAGCTGCCTCGTCAGCAGCGGCCTCGCTCTGGGTGATGTAAGCAGCCTCGGCAACCATATCGTCGACCTCGGCCTTAGCCTGCTCGACCATGTCCTGGTAGCCGTTCTTGATGCGCATGCCGCACGCAATGCCCTGCACGCAGGCATTCTTTACCGGAGCGCTGGTGAGCAGCTTGATGCCAGCCGTACCAAGCAGAAAACCGCCACCAACAAGCAGGGTGTTAAACGTGGACTTCTTCATGATGTCTCTCCCTTTTCCGCAACAACTGCGGCACGGTGCCTTAGCACCCGAGTAAATAAGTTTGCTCGAGCACACTTTTGGAAAATAGTTTAGTTTATCTAACTATTAAGGTCAACAAAGGTTAACTTTTTGGAAATCTTGGGGCGCGATGTGACCAAGGGGACCGTCCCTTTGCCACCCGCACAAAAAAATGAGGGCGCCAACGGCGCCCTCATTCACCAAATTCAATCCAGCCCACCTGACCCGAACGGCCGAGTCGTTGCAGAACCGAGGGGTCGGGCGCAGGGCCTTGCCTCTCAATGAGTTCCGCACGAACAGGAGGCGCCAGTGGCGCCTCCGTCGTGAGTCAGGACTGTCCGAAATTGAGAGGCAAGGCCCTGCGCCCGACCCCTCGGTTCCCGCTTACGAGAGCGACGTTCTCAGCAACTCGTTGAAGAGTTTCGGGTTGCCCTTGCCGCGGCTCGCCTTCATGCACTGGCCCACCAAAAAGCCGATGACCTTCTGGTTGCCGTCACGATACTGCTGCGCCTGATCGGCACAGTTAGCCAGTACCTCGTCCACAATCGGCTGCAGCGCGCCGGCATCGCTTACCTGACGCATACCGCACTCGTCGACGATCTTGTTGGGGTCGTCGCCGGTCTGGGCCATGGCCTCAAAGACCTCGTGCGCCTGGTTGGAGCTGATGGTATCGGTCGCCAGCAGCTTGGCAAGGGCTGCCACCTGAGCCGGTGCAATACCGGACTCGGCCAGCGTGACGCCCGCACCCTTAAGATAGGCGATCATCTCGGCCGATTGTGGGTGCGCGCCCGCCTGGCCCCCCTGGCCAGCCATACCGGCAGCGGCGGCCTCAAAGAACTCGGCAAACTCCGGGTCGCCGGCGATCTGCTCGGCATCGGCCGTCTTAATGCCAAAGCCGGCCTCAAAACGGGCGCGCTTGGCATCGGGCAGCTCGGGGATCTCGCCACGGCAACGGTCGATGAACTCGTCGTCCAGATCGAACGGCGCCAGATCGGGGTCGGGGAACAGGCGATAGTCGTCGGCCGTTTCCTTCACACGCATGACCACGGTGCGCTTGCGGCTGGGCTCCCAGTGGCGGGTCTCCTGATAAATGATGCCGCCCTCCTCGAGCACCTCGGCCTGGCGGCAAATCTCGTAGGCAAGGCCGTCATGCAGGCTCTTAAACGAGTTGAGGTTCTTGAGCTCGGTCTTGGTGCCCAGCTTGGTCTCGCCACGGCGACGCAGCGACACGTTGCCGTCGCAGCGCATGGAACCCTTCTCCATGGAGCAATCCGAAATGCCCAGCGTCACAAAGATGCGACGGAGCTTCTCCATAAACAGGCGAGCCTCCTCGGGCGTACGCAAGTCGGGCTCGGTCACGAGCTCAATCAAAGGCGTGCCGCAGCGGTTGTAGTCGACGAGCGACTCGGCCGCGGCGGTAATGCGGCCCTCGGCACCGCCCACGTGCACCATCTTGGCTGCGTCCTCCTCCATGTGGATGCGCAGGATGCGGATGGGCACCGTGTAGGAACCGTCCTCGCGACGCTCGGGCATCTGCAGGTTGGACGCGTCGTAGCTGGCCAGGTGGCCGGCACGTTGATTGCCCTCGCGCATGGTCGACGTCATAGACGTGGACAGGCCCTCGGCGTTGGCCGAAGCGCTCGCCAGGCTCTGGGCCTCGGCCTCGCCAAATGCGCAGTCGGGGCGCTCGGCGGCACCGCGACCGGTCACGTCCAGGTCCAGGTGGCCGTACATGGCAAAGGCAACCGGACCCTGCGTGGTCTGGAAGTTCTTGGCCATATCGGGATAGAAGTAGTGCTTGCGGTAGAACATCGAGTGGCGCTGAATCTCGCAGTTGGTGGCGAGACCGGCCTTGACAATGCTCTCGATGGCGCGCTTGTTGGGCACCGGCAGGGCGCCGGGCAGGCCCAGGCACACCGGGCACACGTTGGCGTTGGGCTCGTCATCGTGGCTGAGCTTGCAGTTGCAGAACATCTTGGTATCGAGTGCGGTGAGCTCGGTATGGATCTCCAGGCCGATCACGGCCTCCCAATCCTGCAGGACCTCGGAAAGCTCCTTCATTACAGCTCGCCTCCCTTCCCGGCAAAATCGGGCGCGACGGAAAGCGCGGGCGCACCCGTGGCGGCATCGGCAAAGCCGCGCTCCATGGCGCGGGCAAACGTGAGCAGCTGACGGTCCTTAAACGCCGGACCCACCAGCTGGGCAGAAACGGGCAGTTGAGTATCCTCGCCCAGGCCCAGCGGCACCGAGATACCGCCGTTGCCGCAAATGTTGAGCGAGATGGTGTACAGGTCGGAGAGGTACATCTGCGTGGGGTCGCTGATCTCGCCAAACTTAAAGGCCGTGCGCGGCGAGGCGGGCATGAGGATGGTGTCCACCTTGGCATACGCGGCGTCGTAGTCCTGCGTGATGAGCGTGCGGGCCTTTTGCGCGGCGTAGTAGTACTTGTCGTACACACCCGAGCTCAGCAGATAGGCGCCGAGCATCTGACGGCGCTTGGCCTCGGCGCCAAAGCCGTGGGCGCGCGAAAGCGAGCTCTGGTCGGACAGGTTGGCGCAGCCCTCCTCCTGATAGCCATAGCGAATGCCGTCGAAGCGGGCCAGGTTGGAGAATGCCTCGGCCGGGCCGATGACGTAGTAGGCGGCGATGGCGGCATCCAGGTGCGGCAGGTCGACCTCGACCAGCTCGGCACCCTGGTTCTGCAGCTCCTGGGCGGCGCGCTGAACAGCGGCCTTGACCTCGGGCGTCAGGCCCTCGGCCTCCATAAACGCAGGAATGATGCCCACGCGCTTGCCCTCAATGCTGTCGTTGAGGTGCTCGGTAAAGTCGACGGCGCAATCCTGGCTGGTGCAGTCGTATGGATCGTGGCCCGCGCCGGTAAGCGCGTTCATGGCCAGCGCGACATCCTCGACCGTGCGGCCAAAGGGGCCCACTTGGTCGAGCGACGAGCCAAAGGCAACCACGCCGTAACGGCTCACGGCGCCATACGTGGGCTTAAAGCCCACCACGCCGCACAGCGACGCCGGCTGGCGAATGGAGCCGCCGGTATCCGAGCCCAGCGAGAGCGCAACCTCGCCCGCGGCGACGGCGGCAGCGGAGCCGCCCGAAGAGCCGCCGGGCACGCGCTCGGTATCCCAGGGGTTGTTGGTGCGGTGGAACGCCGAGCTCTCGGTGGAGCTACCAAAGGCGAACTCGTCCATGTTGGCCTTGCCCATAGGCAGGCAGCCGGCATCGAGCATGCGCTGGACGCAGGTGGCGGTGTAGACGCTCTGGTAGTTCTCGAGCATGCGGGAAGCACAGGTGGTGCGCGTGCCCACGAGGTTCATGTTGTCCTTGATGGCCAGCGGCACGCCCGCGAGCGGGGGCAGCGGCTTTGCCCGCGGCGGGGCCGGCACCACCGCGCCGTTGCGCTCGGTCGGCATCCACGCGCGCAGCGGCCTCGAGCGCGAGCTCGGGCGCCACCTGCAGGAATGCCTGGACCCCGCCCTCGCGCGCCTCGATAGCGGCAAGGGAGGCCTGGGCCACCTCGGTAGCGGTAAAGTCGCCGGCGGCAACGCCCGCGGCGATCTGGGCGGCGGTAAAGGAATCGAAGCTCTGCGCCATTACTCGCTCTCCCCCTCTCCCAAAATGGACGGCACGCGGAAGTAGCGGTCGCGCGCGCTGCCGGCGTTTTCGAGCGCAACGTCGAGTGGCAGGTCGCGCTCGGGCTCGCGCAGGTCGTCGCCCATCACGTTGGACAGGCTTCCGATGGGATGGAACGTGGGCTCCACGTCGGGCAAGTCATATTGCAAGACGGGCTCGAGCATCTGGACGGCGTCGTTCAGGTAGGACGTCATCTGGGTGAGCTCGTCATCGGTCAGTGCGATCTTTGCGTACTCGGCGATGCCGCGCACGTCTTTCTCGCTGAGTGCCATAGGCGCTCCCTTCCGCATAGCAGTTAAACCGCTCTAGTATACAAGGCAACGCCGCTTGGAGCAGGTGCTTTACCCAAATGCAGCGAAAACGTAACGAGGGCGTCGGTTGGTAGGCGGCGGGTTGGCGGTTCTGCAGCGAAACCGCACCGTCCATAGCGAAAACCGTCTCGCCTACAACGAAAAGCATCACAACATTCGACGCTTTTCGCCAAAATCGCGATTTTCATCGAATGTTGTGATGGTTTGGAAGCCCCGACCACCACCAAGGTGCCTGTCCCCATTGTGGTGGTTCTGGAGAATGTCTTATGCCGAGGCCTTGGCCTTGCGGCGCTTGCGGACCGCGTGGATCACGATGTCCACCAGCAACAACACAATGGCTACGACCACGATGAGCACGGCAAACTCGCGCTTGCCCCAGTGGCGGCCGGCCAGCGACTTTTGCTTGTCGACGTCCTTCTTGCTGTACTTGGTGCGCACGCAATGCACCAGCAGGCGATGGTCGTTCACGCCGTAGGGCGTGCAGGTGACGAGCGTCACCTTGTCGGCGCCGGGCTCGATGGTCAGCGACTCCATCTCCTCGGGCAGCACCACCTCGGAGTCCACCATCTTGTAGGCGAGCGTCTTGTTCATGGTGTGCAGCAGCACCAGGTCGCCGGGCTCCAACGAATGGATGTCGTCGAACATGCTCAGGTTGCGCATGCCCGAGTGCGCGGTGAGCACGCAATGCGTCGAGGTGCCGCCCACCGGCAGGCTCGTGCCCTCCAGGTGGCCGACGCTCCCCGCCATAAGGACCTCCTCGCTCGTGCCGTGGTAGATGGGCATGCTCACGTCGATGGAGGGGATCTCGACCCAGCTCATCATGGGGTCGCGGTCAAAAATGAGCTGTTGGGCGTAGGGCTCGATCTGGTCGGCGGGGAGCTCGGTGGCCTCGCCCGCCAGCTGTTCGTTAAAGGAGCGAGCCTGGAGCAGGATGCGCTCGCGCTCCTCGGCAGACAGCGCGTCCACGGTGCTGGACACGGTGCTGATCTGGTTGAACACGCCCGAGGCCTCGAGCCGGTCCAAGATCCACGGCCAGGTCATAAGGCCCACGCCAATAAGGATGATGACGATGGTGATGAGCCGATCGGCCCAGCGCGGCAGTCGCTTTCGACGGCGCTTGGGCTTTTGTTGAGGTTTGGGCTGAGGGCTTGAGCCGCCGTTGTCCGCGGCGTTATTGCTCTTCATATGTTTGGCGCCCTGCACCATCGCCGGTCACTCCTCTACAGCTCAGGTTGTCTAAACAAATAATAGCCGAATTGCGAGCTCATGCGCCGGACAACGCAGCTAGGACCGAAACACCGCCTACGGTCCGAATTCTTGGAGACCTTCTACAGCGCTTCTTGCCATGGATATTCCTTTCCAAACATGCGATCGACTTCGAGCTGAATTCGCTCATCGTCGATTGCCGCCAAAGATAGCGCAAGCGAAATGTTGTCGACACGGGAGGAGTCGACAAACACGGGCGCATAGCGCCACACTTGGATCATCGCCGTTTCGTTATCCGGCAACTCCCCGTCTGCGACTTCGAGGTCGCTCAGTTGACGCAATGCACTTCTTAAGACGGCCTTTTGTTCCATGCCCGGCGCAGCGAGCATCGAACGCGCAGCGAGCGCCGTCTCCCCGGCGTCAACAAGATAGTCGATCTGCGGCGTCTTCCTTGCAAAAAAGACCTTCGAGACAGGCGAGGAGAGCTCTGCCATGTGTTCGCTGAGCAGAAGATCAACGGCAACAGGGAACACGACGACACGTCGCTCGCGACGCTCGCGCCTCGCGAGCCCCCTGTCAACAAGCTCGGTTATGGCCTCACTCGCGCGGCTTGCCGAGATTCCAAGCGCACGACAAAGGTCATAGGGACGATATGGCTCCTGGGCTGCTCCCCAGATTGCGGCAGCCTGTGCGTTGGGTGACATCTTGGTCGCATGATTGCGAAACCGGGCACCGCCCCTCTCCGTGCAGGCCGTGCCCATAAATGGAAGAAAAGCCTGTCTACCCGTGCAGACAAAGGGAATCCCTTGTGCGACCAATGCTTTGCGCTGACGTGCATCGGCATCAGGAAACGAAACGACAACAGGAGTCTCCGCGCGCAAGGCTAGCTGACTATAGACTCTCTTAGCCTCGGGAAGCCCGACGCCAGTAGGCAAACTTGCAAGCAAAAACGAAAAACCGTTTGCGTCAACAGCGCGGACCTCAATCGCCCGCAGATGCAACGGCAAGCGTGCGGATCCAGGCCAAGTTTTGGTCTTGGCGGAGAGGCCTAGTGCTTCTTGTAAGTAGATTAGCGCTTCGTTCATTTCCACTGTTTTCGTTTGATTCCAGTTTATATTGGAATTATACATTATTTTCGGAATTAAAGAGATTCCGTTCGTGCCTGAGCCCATATTTGAGTTTTCAGCCTTTGAGTTTTCAGAATATCCCGGATCGGCTGGGCGATTCGGGATACAATGTCAATAGAAAACGACGCACCCCGCGTAAATGTTTGGGAGCGCGGGCGGCCTAGTTTTCTGGTTTTGTTAAATGCCCGGGCTCCGAACCCCGGGCATTCTTATTTGCGCTTGTTGCGGCGCAAATGCCTTCTACCGTCCGCACCGCGCGTGCGCCTACGGACCTTAAACCGAACCTCATACGAGTCAAGAAACGCGATGACGGATGAGTCCGCATCGGACGGTGGAGGCTGCCTGTATTGTCCAAAAAACGGGGCAGACTCCAGTGCGGAGTCTGCCCCGAAAAGAGAATGGCAAAGCAAGAACGTCGATGGACGAGAAAAGTGTCCGCAAGTCTCATGGCCATCACATCCCACCTGCCAAAGGGATGAGTGAGCGAGCGTTACTCCTGCTCGGACTCCTCAGCCTGCTTACGGCTGCGGATGAGGTGCGCCACGCCAATGCACAGCACCGCGCCACCAGCGATCCAAGTGAAGGTCACGCCGTTGAGACCGGTGAGCGGGAGGTTGGAGCCCTTCTGGTCGGTGACAGTGAGGTGTACCTTGCCGTCGACGGTTCCAGTAGGTGCGGAAGTCGACTGGACGAGATTGTCATAGGTTCCCTCGGGAAAATTGCACCCAGGATTGAAAGGATTGCCGTTAGTGGGCAGGTCAGTGTTCGTGATGGCAAACGTGATGCCACCGGCTGCGGAGTTGTTGTAGCCAGGCGCAGGCTTAACCTCCTTGAGGATATAGGTACCCTCGTCGAGACCGACGACGCTGATCTTACCATCGGAGGTGGTAGTCAGTATTGCATCGTTCTGATTTGACGTCGTGGTACCGTCTGCCTTGATAAATTTGCCGGAGCCTTTCTCCTGCAGTGTGAACTGAACGCCTTCGAGGGTCTTGTGCTCGCCATTCTCGTCCTTGTCGCTACCGACCTTGGTAACATCGATACCATAGGTGTAGTCGTAGGCCGGATGGTCAACCGTGGTACCGGTGCCGTTGGTGTGCGGGTTGTTGGAATAGGTCAACATGACATTGTTCACCTGGGCCTTGCCGAGCATATCCGCGTTAATCTTGTCAGCATCCAGTTTTGCCTCATAGTTCACATAGACTGTCGAACTACCGTCAACGGTAATGGGAGTGCCATGCGTATCCCTTGCTTCTTTGAGGTTTTCGAAGGAAACAGTGAGCGTATTCGTGCTTTCCCCCGGGGCATAGGTCGCACTGTAGCAAGCGGGATCTACGACTGAATCGTCAATCTTGACCTCAACGACCGGGTTATTTCCACTAAGATTCGGCACCATCGTGCTGGGAAGCTTGTCGGTGAAAGTGTAGCTGTACATCTTGTACGTATTAATGTTGCTTGCAACAGTGCCGGCAAGCTGATATTTAATCAGCTGATCGGAGGCAGAGTCGGCAGCTTTGTTGGCAGCAGTGAAAACGGTTTTATTAACGTCCGTAACAAATTTATCGCCCTTGTCATCCATGACGGCCTTGGTCACGTTGGGGACGCTCTTCTTGGGGGCTACATTAACGTCAGAGCCACCGACGATGGTGAAAATCGGCGAAGTGTACGCGTCAGTATTGCCGGTCTTACTGGGCACATCGGTCACGAAAAGCCAGTAGCCTTGGTCCAGACTCTCAAAGTTACCCTTGCTGGAATCGCTCGGTTTTGTCCAGGTTAGAGCCGAGTTCTCAAGTGCGGCAGCAATCTTATCCAACGTGGAGTCAGCGTCAACCTTGGCAGTCTGACCAACTTTATTACCGGCATAATCGTTAATGTACTTAGCCCAAGCCTGAGCGCTTGTATCCGTAGGAGCTCCATCGGCGCGAGTTCCATCGGCGCGAGTAAATGCACCGATCACAGCATCTTGAACTTTAGGCGATGCCCAAGCAATGTCGGAAAGTGTCTTGTCGCCAGTCCAAACGCCCTCATCCTTATTCTGTGTGACCGTCGCCTTGAAAATCTGGATGCCCTTGAAAGATGTGTCAGCATATTCAGCAGTGCCAGGGTCAGCGATAAACACCTTGCCCTTCTCCGTAGCCACCGTTGGCACACCCTCAGCAAACGCCATGGTCACCGGGGCCATGACTCCGCCGAAGCTCAGCGCTGCTGTGAGGCCGGCGGTTACTGCCAGGCGTGCGATGTTCTTGCTCATGCTCATCTTCTTTTCCTCTGCTTTCTGCTCGAATTCCATTTGATCTAAATCTGTCTGTCTGTGTCTTAGCATCTACTTCGCTACGTCTCACCCCGCTCTCTGTGGGGCTGCCAGCTACTCTTTATGGCTGCCACCTCCCCGCTTGACCAGGAGCGCGACCACGATGAGCGCGGCTCCGGCGACCGCTGCGGCGGCCGCGGCGTACATTGCCATATCGCCAGTCGAGGGCATAAAGCCTCCGGTGGTAATGCTAGGGGGTGTGCCGGTGGGCGTGTTGATGAGCGACGCCTCCAGGCTGCCCGTCGACCCGTCCGCGCTGTCGGCGCGCAGGGGCGACTCGGCCGTGATGGTGAGCTTGGGCTTGGCGGCGGCCACCTGGTCGACGTCCAGGCCCTCGGCCTTGACCGTCACGGAGCGCGTACCCTCAAAGGCGGTGTAGCCCTTGGGCGCCTTGAGCTCGCGGACCTCCAGCTTGCCCGAGTCCACGCCCGAGACGGTCACGCGGCCGTCCTCGCCCGTGGTGACGGTGGCCTTGCCCTCCGCATCCCACGTGCCGTCGGCCGCCAGCGTGCGACCGCGGTCGTCGGCGATGCTCAGGACCGCCCCGGCAAGCGGCTTGTCGCCGTCGCTGCCGCGCTTGGTGAGCGCGAGATCCCAGGTGTAGGCGCACGCATCGTCGCTCGGCGTGCGGGTGAAGCCGGCGTCGCCGGACTGGTCGGCAAAGGGAGAGCGCGGGTAGCGCAGGTAGACCTCGTTGGGGTTGCCCTTCGCGATGCCGTGGTTGCATGCGCTGGTGAGCGGCGCATTGTACACGGCGACCACGCGGGCGCCCGCGGTAAAGGCGTCGGCCCCGCCGAGCGCGGCGATGAGGTCGCCGGTGCGCACGGTGAAGGTCTTGCCGTCGGCCGCTACCTTGGTGGCGCACTGGGCCGTGATGTCGGTCCAGCCCTTCGCGGGCTCGGTGCCGGCGCGCCCGTCCTTGCCGGCCGAGACGGCGTCGAAGCCGCCGTCCGCGCCCGCCGCTACGTACACGCGCATGCTCGCGGCCGCCTTGGAGGGGTCGAGCCCCGCGCTCATGGTGTCGACGAACCGCACCGTATAGGTGTCGTAGGCGGTAAGACCCGCCGGGACCGTGGCAGAGAGGCGCCAGTACAGGTCGTCGGCGACCGTGGCGTCGGCGGCCTTCTGCCATGCGGCGGTGCTGTCCTCCAGCACATGCTTTTGGACCTTGGGCGTCGCGGCCTTGGGCTTGACGGTGACGGCACTGCCGCCCACCAGGGCCATGATTGGCGCGGTGCCGGCCTCGCCTTGGGCGATGGCGTCGTCGGCGACGATGAGCCAGTAGCCACAGGACAGCTCGGCCGCCCCGCCCGCGTTAAGGGCCATGGACACGGCGCCAGAGTTCTGGAGGGAACGAGCGAGCTGTGCGCTCAGCGCGCTCGTAAGGTGGGAATCGGTGGTGAGCCACTCGGCAGCTTCCTGCGCGGTGGCCTGGGAATTGGGCATGCCGGCGCTGTGCAGCACGGGCAGCGCGGCGTCGCGCACGGCGTCGCTTGCCCAGGCGAGGTCGGTGGCGATCTTGGCGTCGCTGTCGCCGTCGACGACGTTGGCGTCAAAGATCTGGTAGGCGTCGTAGCTGCTCGCCACGGTACCGCTCACCGTGATGGAACCGATCGAGGTCGGCGCGGCCTGCGCGGAAGCGGGGAACACAACCGCGCAGGTGCCGATCAGGAGGGCAAGCAGCGCAAACAAGATCGGGAAGGAGCAAACTTTCTTATTCACGACGCTTACCTCCCTTCGCATTCGCCTTGCGACGAATGTGCATCCAGGCCGCAGCAGCGCAAAGCACCGCCGCGCCGGCAAGGTACGTCAGAGTGACGCCCGACATACCAGAAAGGGGCAAAGAGGTGGAGTAGGTGTTGGTGAAGGTGGGGATAGAGGTGTCGGTGGAGTTGGGGGTGGAGGTGTCGATGAACGTCCGTTCTTTGGCATTGGGGTCTGCTGTCCAATTGCCTTCGGAGTCAACGGTTCCCTTCTTGTAGGTCACCCTACAGTTGATCTCTCCTGTTTTGGTGTCATACGTTGGCTTAACCGTGAACCTATAGACCGAGTGGTCGTACGTGTAGTGCGAGAACTGCGAACCGTCGGTTTTCTCGCGCACATAGTACGTAAAGGTCTTGAAAGAGCCACCCGTGAAGCCGCCCGGGTCGTCGGGATTATTGCTGATATCAGAGAGCGAGTACTTGAACTCAACCGTATTATCTCTGGTGTCCTTGAACGGAAGCGTCTGCGTCTTATCAGAACCAGAAGTCACGGCAGTACCGATGATGTCTTCGTCTTTAAAATGGCTGTCTTTCGCGAGCTGAAGTGTAAACTTCTTCATCTCGCCACCCTTAACGACCTTAGTCGCCTTAGGAGTCCAGGAAACCTCAGGGTCGTACGTGTTGGTGAAGGTCTTTTTCCCGTCGGGGCCGCCAATCGAATAATAGCCCCCAATAGCATCTAGTTGCACATCAGCGTTCCGGTGGTCAGTTTTGCCCTCGGAATGCTCGACCGCGCTCACATTTTTGATCTCGTAGTTATGGATTTTGATCTCTATGGTCTTGTTCGGATCGTTCCGAGTCGGAACAGTCATGAGCACAGTCGAGTGGTCTTCGACTGTCACCTTAATCTCGTACACGGCGGGGTCGTATGTGATGCCGGAAACCTTTCCGGCATTTTCGACTAGGTAGTATGTAATCGTGCCAGCCGTACCGTTCGCTGCAGACTGCTCACCCAGGTTAAACGTGATGTTGCCTCCATCAACATTACTTGCAGTTCCAACCGGGGTGCAAACGTCATGATTGAATACCCCGCTAGCGAAAGGATCAACCGAATCCTTGCGGTAGACCGTAAAGGAGAACTCCCCCTTATTGATCTTGCGGCCGGACAGCGCCTTGGTCGCCTTCAGCTTAAGGCTCGGATAGACATACGTGTCTGCTGGCTGACCCAAGTACAGGTCGCCATTCGACATGATGCCGCCACCATGGTTCCAGGAATAGTTGTCCGTGATGAAAGTTGTCACTTTATTTTTCTGTACTGCCTCAGTCACCGCTTTATCCGTGGCACTAACAGCCGAAGTCAGACCGATGCTATTTTTTACCTGAGCAACACCGTTGGCGGGGATGGTAATGGGATCATTTAGCTCAATGCTTCCCGAATACTTGGCGTCTATATCGCCAAGCATCTTGCCGCTTACCACTGCAACCGGCGTTGTGTGACCTGTCGCTGCGAGGAAGAAATCGGCATGACCGTACGTGCGAAACGTCTCCGAATCGTATGCATCTCTATCTTCAGTCTTATTAGTACCTTCAGCACCACCAGCTGAAAGATGGGGCGTACCATCATTACCGCTACCATCTACCCGATTGTATTCTTTGAAATTTTGATCACTGTCAGCAGACGAATTGCCAAAGATTGCCGTGCCCTCAGTGTTCGTTACCAACGTCTTGCCCGTGGGGCAGACTGCTACGCCGCCGCCATAGCCGCCAGCGGTATTGCTGCTAATGTACGAGTTGTATACAAATAATCTACCAGCGGTCTTTTCCATACCCTCATTCGAGTTTCCCTGGACGAAGATACCGCCACCGCCCCAGTCAAAGCGAGACATGCAACGGTTGTGAGTGATGTAGACTTTGCTGTTTGGAGTGCCGTTAATCATCGCGTCAACTTGCTGGCCCACTCGGATACCGGCACCTTCAGATCGGTAGCTCACGTTAGAGGCAATAATTCCTCCCGTAATGTCGAGCCATGCCATACCTGATTGATCTTGATTGGTAACGTAAACGCCGCCACCAGCTTCTTCAGAATAATTGCCAGTAATCTTGCCACCAGAAATGGTGACATGGGCGCCGTTATTGGCAGCAAGCCCAGCGCCGCCATGGTTACCCCAGCCATCGTGGCCGCAAAACTTAGCGTATTTATTGTTAGTGATGTAGCCACCAGAAACGGTCACACTACCGCCCGAAACCAAGATGCCGCCACCGAGACCATCCGCCTCGCCGTACGTAGCGTTGCCAGAGATGATTCCACCCGTAAGCTTCAAGGTGGCTCCGTTGTCAGCATAGACGCCGCCACCAGAAGCTGCCTTGTTTCCCGCGACCACGCCGTCTGTCATTTCGAGGCTGGCATTCGCGCCCGTTATGCACAGACCACCGCCCCAGCCACCGCGGTTGCCGTTGGTGACGTAACCGCCTTCGATTTTGACCTTACCCGTAGAAAGAATCACATGGCCGTTATCGCTCAGATTGGCGGCCGTGGTAATCATGCCGCCCTTGAGATCGAGCATGCCGCCCTCATTAACGGTGACCACTTGCTTTACGGAACCGTGGTCCGATGCCGCAACGATAGCGCCAAAGCCCGTAACGTCATGCCTGTACGTAGTCTCGGTGGTGCAAAGTCCATCTGTATTGGGCGTGCTCTTAGTCTCATAGTAAGTAAGACTCTTAGGAGCGCCGTTATTAGAGCTAGACTCGTCTCCCCTTTCCCATGTCATAATCGCAGGCTGACCCGCCGGCGCATTGTCGACCGGAGTCTTTTCGTCTTTTGTGCTATCTGAGCCCTCGATAATATTCTCGATGGTGAGCGTGACTCCGTTTTCGACCACAAAGAAGGAGTCTAAGCCGCCGGAGCGGTTGTAGAGCATGTTTCCCGCAAGATTAATGGTGGTGTTTTTTTTGATGTCAATCTGCTGACTCGAATAGGCAGGACCCGTCAGTTGAAACTTGCCGCCGTTGTCGAATTTCCCAGAAACATCACCATTTACCTTGTCATAGTCATCGTCACTGACGCTGGCGGGGGCAATTGCGTTTTCGTCGCTATTTTCATCATCAGAAGTCTGTGCGTCGGAAGGCTGCGCGGCGCCCTCGGCCCCCGCGTCATCGGCTGTCGAGTCTGGTGCAACGGTATCCTCGTTCGCCTCATTCTCGGCATCGCTGCTATTCTGCTTTTCGGTATCCCCGTTGTTGGTGTTTTCTACATCAGTAGACTCAGTTGAGGAACCACCAGCCGTTACGGTTTCCTCGGCAGAAACCGTCTGGGCATCGTTGGCAATAGCCTGAGAGATCGGGGGCATGACGAGCGACAGTACCAGGCTCAAAACGGAGGCTCCGCACAAGACGCCTGCCAGTACACGGCGCGTCGCTTTATTACTCTGTTTAGATTTGTCTGAATTTGCTTTCATCGATGTCTCCTCCCCAAGAGACCGCGATCTTGCTCTTTCACTATCAAACGTATCTGCGCAATCTGTAATTGCGCACGCTTAGTAATCCATATCGTAGCGATTGTTTGAGCATCTGAACAAGATAACCGATTGTTTTGTAGCGAATTCTCAATTCTCTTGACATTTGCTCGGATTTACCTTCGTTTATTCGCTATCTTTTTTTGTTTCTGCTGGTAATATAGTTGTCTATCATTTTTTAATGGCATTAGATTTATTTGCACAACATTTTGCTCAAGAGTAAACATCCTGTAAACAGTCGAAAATCGACCATGAGCGGTAGGTCATTTACCGGGAGTAATACCCTGCCAAACTGATGAGAATATCTTTAACCCATCGGTGGTTAGAAGCGTGATGTTCAGACAATCATATTTGATTTTGTGCGTAGATTTTAGGCATCAATTCGCCCAAATCGCCTGAGGCCGCCACAAAGGCACCTGTCCCCTTTGTGGTGATTCTGCCCTAGCGCTACAGCAGATGTTCCTCGATAAAGATCGCGATGCCGTCTTCGTCGTTGCTCGCGGTTACAAAGTCGGCGGCGGCACGGGTAGCGTCGCTGCCGTTTGCCATAGCCACGCCCACGCCGGCGTCGGCCACCATGCAGGTGTCGTTATCGGCATCGCCAAACACGCAGATGTTCTGGAGCTCCATGTCGTTGAGCTCCGCCACGCGCACAAGGCCGCGCGTCTTGGACACGCGCGGATCCATGAACTCGTAGAACCGCTGCGTGGTTTGCAGAGCCGCCGCCCTAACAGTGTCATCGGCAAACGTCGACGCCCGCTCAATCACCCACGGCATTACCTCGGGTGCCATGGTAAACATCACCTTGGGCTGAGGCTCGCGCAAAAACTCGGCAAAATCAACCACCTGGTAGGGCACGCCGTCGACGCGCGACAGGTGCTCGACGCACGCGTTGCTCTCGGGCACGTAGAACACGCCGTCTCGGGGACAGACGGGCGTTGCCGGAAGGTCCGCCATGTGCTTGCAGATGCGCGCGATAGTCTCGCCCGGCAGCGGATAGCTCAGCTCGTTGATGTCGTGCGCACGGTCGATGACCTCGGCGCCACCGCAGCCCACTAGCACGTCCACCAGGCCTTCGATGCCCCAGAGCTCATACATGGCCTCGGTCGCGTGGGCGTCACGCCCGGTGCACAGGCCAAAGAGTACGCCGCGCTCGCGCAGGGCGCGGATCGCCGCCACGGTGCGCGGGGACACCGTGTGCCGGCTCGTGAGCAGTGTGCCGTCGATATCGCAGAACACGGCTTTGATGTGACTGAAGGTGGCGTCCATGGGGGCCTTTCTGGGCAGAGCGGCGGTGTGGGGTGTATTCGCAAACGGCGTACATGGTATACCAAGGCGCGGGCGCGGCCCGTCAACGCAAAAACCACCACAAAGGTGCCTGGCCCTTTGTGGTGGCCAGACCCGCAGGATGGCCTGGCCCGGGGCGCAAACCATCACAACATTCGACGTTTTTCGGCAAAATCGCGATTTTCATCGAATGTTGTGATGGTTTTTATTGCCTTGCGGCACGATCGGAATGCCGGCGTCCAAACAGCAGCAACGCCGCGGGAACCGCCGTCACGACCATACCCGCCCCGATGAGCGTCTGCTGCACACCAAACGTCGCCGCCAGCCACGGGGCAATCGCCAGCGGGGCCACACCAGCGAACATGTTGCCAAAGCCCATGACCGAGTTGACGCGGCCGAGTTGCTCGAGCGGCGCCGTCGTTTGCACGATGGTGTTGTGGAGCGGATTAACGACGCCCCAGGCCACGCCCAAGGCAATCTGGCCAATGAGGGCCACGCCTATGTACTGCGTCCCCACGTAGAGCAGACTTCCCAGGCCCACACACATAAGCGCCACGAGCAGCGTTTTAAGGTTGACCAGGTGCGGTGGCAAGCGGAGCGCGAGGACGGCGCCCAGCACCGCGCCTACACCGCTTGCCGACGAGAGCCAGCCCATCCACTCAACACCAACGCGCAGGACATCGCGGTAGAAGAACGACTCCAGCGGATCGAAGGCACCGTAGCCAAAGTTCGAGAGGAAGATGATGCAGAACAGCAAGGCGAGGATACTGTTGGTGAAGACTGTCTTGATGCTTGTCGCGAAGGTGACGCGGGCGAACGTGCTGGGGTTGGAGCTTTGGCTGGCAGTGATTGCCGTTGTACTGCTGTCCGCGGGAGTACTTTCACGCGCGGCGACGCGAACTGCTTGCGGTCTAAAGCCCCAGCCGGCAATGAACGCCAGTACGGTAAAAATCATCATGAGCACGAACACCGCGCGTGACGATGTAGCCGCCGCGACAAAGCCGCCCAGCGTGGGGCCAACGATGATACTCACGTTTGAAAACATGGCGATGGCAGAGTTGATGTCTTTGAGCTCGACAGGATCGTCGGTGAGGTAGGCTGGATAGGATGTGGCGATGGGCTGGGCGAACCCCATCACAAAGCCCAGGAGCACCGCGCCGAGCAGGACAATACCGGTCGCACTGCCAAAGACGAGGATCGCCGCGCCGGTTGCCAGCGTGCCCACGATGCTCAGCAAGAAATGACGGCGCGGGCCCCAGGCGTCGAGCGCCGCGCCACCCGCAAAGGATCCCAAGATCACGAATACGTTCATAAAAAGGACGGCCAGCGATGTCGCCACGACCGAGGCACCGTCTGCATAGGTGAGCGTTCCGATGACGCCGATAAAGTAGCTGGTCTGAAAACCGGTGTAGATGAGAAAGCGCATCGCCACCAGGCGCTTGGCCTGCACGGACAGCAATGATTGAGGCTTTGAGAAAAGAGAGGCGAGCATGGAGACTCCTTGTTTCATACGAATGCGGACGGCGGGCATTCGCCACCGTCTGTCAAATCAATCTATCCGCATGAAACATTAAGGACGCATCAAGCCCCTTCTCTCCGTTTTTCGCCCGTCATGAACTACTTGGTAGATTGTAAGGCATGTCCCACACATCTACTAAAGCAAAAACCACCACAAAGGTGCCTGGCCCCTTTGTGGTGGAAGTGACGTTTGCCCAGATAAAACCTGCCAAAACAAACCTGTCCCTATTTGGCAGGTTTTAGGCCAGATAATCTTGGATTAGATCGCAGATGGCTCGGGCGTCGTTGATGTTGATGGCTCGGGTCGCAAAGCCGGCATCGAAGGCCTGGCGCGCCAGGGCTTCGTTGCAGGCAAGGGCCAGCGTGTGACCGTCGACCAGGTCGAGCGAGCTCTTGCCGCGCAGACGGTCGACACCGGAGCGCGCGACCACGATGTTGTCGAAGCCCTCGGTCTTGTAGCCCTCGATGATCACCACGTCGACATCGTTGTAACGCGACAGCAGCTCGCGCGCGGGCATCTCGTCCTCCTCGCGCGTGTCGGCGTACTCCGCCCAGCGCGTGGCGCAGATGAGGCCCACGTGTTTGGATCCGGCCTGGTGATGGCGCCAGGTGTCCTTAGCGGGCACATCGATATCAAAGCCGTGATGCCCATGATGCTTGAGCGAACCTACGCGCAGGCCACGGCGGGTGAGCTCGGCAATGACCTTCTCGACGAGCGTGGTCTTGCCCGAGTTTTGGTAGCCGATAAACGCAATCGCGGGGACGGCCGGGGCCGGAGCTGCGGGCGCGACGGCGACGGGTGCGCTCGCGGGCGCGGCACCGTCAGCGGCCACGGCCTCAACAGCAGCGGCCTGGCGCTCTGCGCGGTCCCATACGCCCGAGCGGCCGCCCTCCTTGTGCAGCAGGCGCACGTCGACGATCTCCATGCCGCGATCGACCGCCTTGCACATGTCGTAGATCGTTAGGCACGCGGCGCTCGCGCCGGTCAGGGCCTCCATCTCGATACCCGTCTTGCCCGTCACGCCGGCCGTGACCAGCACGTGAAAGCCAACCTGCCCGTCCGCGCGCGCCGGCGCCCAGCCCTCGGGCACGTCCTCGGCCGGCGTCCCCGCCGGAGCGATGGGCGCAATGTCGCACTTGCTCTTGGTAATGAGCAGCGAATGGCACATGGGGATGATGTCGCTCGTGCGTTTGATGGCCATAATGCCCGCCACGCGCGCGCAGGCAAGCACGTCGCCCTTTTTGGCGCGGTCTTGCAGCACCATGGCCTGCGTCTCGGGATGCATGAGGATGGTGCCCTCGGCGATGGCGATGCGATGGGTCTCGGCCTTGTCGGACACGTCGACCATGCGAACCTCGCCCTTGGCGTCAACGTGCGTCAGCTCGTCGCGACGGGCGTCGCGGGCGGGCTCGGTGGCAGCGCTGGCAGTCGGCTGCGCGCCTGCAACGGCATCGCTGGCCGCAGCCGTGACTTTGTGGGCAGACATCGCGGCCCTGCGAGCGGCCTTGGTGGCATCGGCGTACCTGCTCTTGGCCATATGATCATCCTCCGATTTGGGACATAAATCGTTGCGTGCCCTCAATTATCGCGTGTTCCTGCGGTTTGTGGGCCACGGCATCGCGCCAAATTGAAAGTACCCGCATATCATCACCACGGCGCAGCGCCTCACGCACCGAATACTCGGCATCGCTGAACAGGCACGGACGCACGTTGCCATCGGCCGTCAGGCGCAGACGGTTGCAATTCGCACAAAAATGGTTGGACATGGCGCTGATAAAGCCGACCGTTCCCGCCGCGCCCGGAAAGTGCCAATAGCGCGCAGGGCCCGCGCCGGCAGGAGCGTCGTTGATGTCGAGCGGCTCCAGCTCGCCCCCACCCGCCGCCGCGGTGGGGCTTTGCGCGATGCCAGCGGCGCGAGCGCGCCCGGCCCCGCCGCGGCAGCCCCGGCATTGATGCGCTCCCGCAGCTCGTCGCTCGGCACGGTGTCGCTCGCGTCCCACAGCTCGGGATTGAGTGTGGGCGCGTGAGGGTCTACGGCACAATGTGAGCTCGTACGTTCGTCGCCAATGGGCATGTATTCGATAAAGCGCAGGTGGATGGGGCGGTCGACGGTCAGCCGTGCGAGGGCCGCCACATCCTGGTTGAGTCGGCGCACAACAACGCAGTTGACCTTAACGGGCTCAAAGCCCCAAGCCAGCGCCGCGTCGATGCCAGCCATGGTCTGCTCGAGTCGGCCCAAGCGCGTGATCTTTCCAAAGAGCGTAGGGTCGAGCGTGTCGAGCGAAATGTTGACGCGGTTAAGCCCCGCGTCTTTGAGCTGCGGCGCCAGCTTGGGCAGCAAGGCGCCGTTGGTGGTGAGCGAGATGTCCTCAATCTGCGGAATCGCACGGATGTCGCGAATAAGCGGAATAATACGGCGGCTGACCAGCGGCTCGCCGCCCGTCAGGCGTACGCGGCGAATGCCCTCCCCCGCTACCAAGCGTACAAAGTGGGCGATTTCCTCGGCGCTGAGCAGCTCGTCGTGTGCACGGGGCGCCACGCCATCGGCCGGCATGCAGTAAATGCAGCGGAAATTGCACTTGTCGGTCACGGCAATGCGCAGGTAGTTGATATCGCGACCAAAGCCGTCATGTTGCACGTGCCCGTCCACGCAGCCCTCCCCTCGCGCGGCGTTTTATTCTTCGGAAAACATAATACCCCACGAGAGAATCATGCCGACACCCGTACGACAGGACAGGTCGCTTCGAGCAAAACGGACTTTCCAAGCCCATCCTCAGCACAGACCATCACAACATCCGATGCTTTTCCCGATTTTGGCAAAAAACGTCGAATGTTGTGATGGTTTGCCTGCCGCAGCGCCCCGTAGAAGGACCAAAGCACCCCTAAAGGCCACCGTCCCAGTGTCGAATCACGAACTCTCGCAGGTCGTTCTGACGTTTCTGGAATTTCTCGCTTCGGTCGCACTTAAGGCCCATAGCGAGCACGATGGCGTTCATCGCCCGGTGCAATTGCAGCTGGTGGGCAAACTGAGTCCCGGTGAGGACGATCATCCTAAAGCCCAGCGCGCTCAGCACGGTCATGCGCTCCGCATCCGACGCACTGCGCTGTTTATCAAGATGGTCCGAGCCGTTGTATTCAATCCCCGTACCGCTCGCAGGCGCATATACGTCGATCTCGAAATACCCGGCCTTTGCGAGATACTTGAACTCGTTGGGAACATCGACCCGATGGTTGAGCTCGATCTTGGCGTATCCCAGCCCTCCCTGGGAACGTTTTGCTACGACCATGATTGCGGCGGCCGTCTCCATGGGCGACCGCGCGCCATCGTGCACGCGCTTGAGCACGGCGGCCGCGCGTATAGCCCCCTGACGAGATCGGTTCTCATTGCAATAAGTAATCAAGTCGGCAACGGTATACCTCTGCCCCATCTCGATATAATCGCCTGTCGACAGATGATTCAAATGGTATCGGGCACAGATTTCGTAGCCATATTCCAGCTGCTCGGGCTCACTCATCCACGAACCCGCTTGGACAAAGCACATGGCCTCATCAACCACTAGAAGGCCCTCTGCCACCTCGATAAGATGGCCTGGAGGTACCGGCGCCCCAAACACGTGGCACCTAAATCCAGCCGACGTCGAGCGCTCAAAATCGAAGTTGACGAGCGTATCGATATGATCGAGTTCTTCTCGTGGAATACCGAGCGAAACCAGATAGTCGGCAACAATCTCAACTGCCGTTGAAGCCCTCAGCCCCTTGGCATCGAGTCCCAATTTGGGCAGGCTCGCGGCCGGCTCCGCCTCATTAGCAAGCGAGTCCTCATCGTATAGGCTGCTTGCCCGCGAGAGCGGCTCGGACGGGCGCGCCACGTTGTGGTACAGCCAGGCAGTCTTATGGGACAGGACAATCGGCAGGTCCATGAGCCCTCCAATGGAGTCGGATAACCAACCTTATTCCCCTGCCCACGGGTCCGCACACCTTCGCGCGCAAGAAAGCGATTCCATCCGGTCGAGTGGCAGAAAAACCATCACAACATTCGATGCTTTTCCCGTTTTTGGCGAAAAACGTCGAATGTTGTGATGGTTTGAGGCGAGGTAAGAGGCACGGAGAGGTCAAGGCATCGTGCTCGAACGGGTTAATCCAGCTCTTTTAAGCCATGCGCCAGCTGCCAGTACTCGCCGTGCTGGGCGAGCAGCTCTTCGTGCGTGCCGCGCTCGATGATGCGGCCGTGTTCGAGGACCATGATGGCATCGGCGTCGCGGACGGTGGACAGGCGGTGCGCAATCATAAACGTGGTGCGTCCACGCATGATGCGGTCCATACCGCGCTCGATGAGCTTTTCGGTACGCGTGTCGATGCTCGAAGTGGCCTCGTCCAGGATGAGCACCGGCGGGTCGGCAACGGCCACGCGCGCGATGGCGAGCAGCTGACGCTGGCCCTGCGACAGGTTGGCGCCATCGGCGGTCACGAGCGTGTCATAGCCCTGAGGCAGGCGGCGGATAAACGAATCAGCGCAGGCTGCCTCGGCAGCGGCGCGCACCTCCTCGTCGGTCGCGTCGAGCTTGCCAAAGCGGATGTTCTGCGCAATGGTGCCGCTAAACAGGTGCGTGTCCTGCAGCACAATGCCGAGCGATCCGCGCAGGCTGGCCTTGGCAATGTGCTTGACGTCGATGCCGTCGTACGTGATCTCGCCGTCATCGACCTCGTAGAAGCGGTTGATGAGGTTGGTGATGGTCGTCTTTCCGGCGCCCGTCGAGCCCACAAACGCGATCTTTTGCCCCGGCTTGGCAAACAGGTTGAGATCCGTGAGCACACGGGTGCCCGGCACGTAGGAAAAGTCCACGGCGTGGAAGCGCACGTCGCCGGCAAGCGGAACCAAGCCGCACGTGAGCTCGGTGCCGTCGGCAGCCACCGCGGGGCCCGACTCATCAACGGCTGCCACGTCATGCAGATGCCCGTAGACGCCCACGCCCTGGCCCTCGGGAATCTTCCACGCCCACGCGGCGTCGCCCGTCTGCACCAGCTCCACGCAGCCCTCGTCCACCTCGGGCTTAAGGTCCATAGCCGCAAACAGGCGCTCGGCACCGGCCAACGCGTTGAGCAAGAAGTTGCCGAGCTGCGTAAACTGGTTGATGGGCATGGCGGCTTGGCGCACAAAGACCAGGTAGCTTGCAAGCGCACCCACGTCGGCCAGGCCCTTGATGCAGAGTATGCCGCCCGCCACGGCGACGATGGCATAGTTGACGTAGCCAATCACGACGGTCATGGGCACCATGGAGTTGGCATAGCTCACGGCGGCGGTGCCGGTGCGGCGAAGCTCGTCGTTGCGGCAGGTGAAGCCGGCGACATTCGCTGCCTCGCGGTTAAAGACCTTGATGACCTTTTGGCCCGAGACCATCTCTTCGATATATCCGTCCAGGTCGCCAAGCGATGCCTGCTGGGCGGCAAAGAAGCGCTTAGAGCGCGCGCCCGAGTAGCGCGCATACAGCACAATGGCCGCATCGCACACGAGCGTGATAATCGTGAGCTGCCAGTTAAGGATGATGAGCATGGCCGTGGTGCCCACAACCTGAATGGCGGCCTGAATCACGTTGGCAAAGCTATTGTTGAGCGCCTCGGAGACGGTGTCGACGTCGTTGGTGAAAAAGCTCATGATGTCGCCCGAGCGCGTGCTGTCAAAATAACTGAGCGGCAGCGTCTGGATGTGCGCGAACAGGTCGCGGCGAATATCGGACACCACGCGTTGGGCCGCGCGTACCATAATCTGAGAGTAGCCCAGGGCCGAGAGCACGCCCGCGGCGTAGATGATCGCCGTCAGGATAACCTGCTTGGTAAGCAGTTCCTCCCCGCCCGTGGCCAAACCGTTAACGATGGGACGCACCATGTAGGTGCCGACGAGGCTCGCAATGGCGGCGACGGAGGCGAGCACGCCCACCGCGAGCAACGAGAACTTGGCATGCCCCATGTAGGAGAGCAAGCGGCGCACAGTGCGCTTGAGGTCGGCCGGGCGTGCTTGGGCTGAGGTCTTAGGCATGGCACTCACCCCCTTCCAAGGGTGATCCGCCGGGGACGGAGGAAAACGGATCATTCGCGCAGCTATCGTCGCTGCCGGCGCCGGCGTCCACGTCCCCCGCAAACTCCATCTGCGAGGCGTAAATCTCCTGGTAGATGTTGTCACCAACCAGCAGATCTTCATGCGTGCCCACGCCGTGGAC
This sequence comes from uncultured Collinsella sp., assembly GCA_900542335.1. Classification (GTDB taxonomy): domain Bacteria; phylum Actinomycetota; class Coriobacteriia; order Coriobacteriales; family Coriobacteriaceae; genus Collinsella. The sequence goes on along the minus strand of UQNG01000008.1, from coordinate 2,948 downwards.
ACGACCGTCGTCCAACACCACAATGCGATCGGCATCCATGACGCTCGCGATGCGCTGAGCGATGATGAGCACGGTCGTATCGGGAATCCGAGCGATGTGCTCGCGAATCTTTGCGTCGGTCGCCATATCGACCGCGCTGGTGGAGTCGTCAAAAATGAGCACGCGCGGATGCTTGAGCAGCGTGCGCGCGATGCACAGGCGTTGCTTCTGGCCACCCGAGACACCGGCGCCGCCTTGGCCCAACTCGCCGTCCAGCCCGCCGATGCGATCAAGGAACTCGTCCACGCACGCCGCGCGGCAAGCCGCGAGGAGCTCATCGTCCGACGCCTGCGGATTGCCCCACTGCAGGTTCTCGCGCACGGTGCCCGTGAACAGCACATTCTTTTGCAGCACAATGCCCACAGCGTCGCGCAAGGCGGCGAGGTCGTAGTCGCGCACGTCGTGTCCGCCCACAAGCACGGCGCCCTCGGTGGCGTCGTACAGGCGCGCAATCAGCTGCACAAGCGAGCTCTTGCCCGAGCCCGTGCCGCCGAGGATGCCCACCGTCGAGCCGTCCTCGATGCGAAGGTCGATATGCTCGAGCACATCCTCGGCTGCTTCCGCGCGGTATTTAAAGGAAACGTCGCGGAACTCGATACTGCCGTCCGCTGGCGCCGCAGTCGCGAGATCTCCCGCAGGGCTGGCGATAAAGGGCTCCTCATCGAGCACCTCTGCGATACGGCCCACACTCGTGAGAGCGCGCGTGAGCAGCAAAAACACGTTGGAAATCATCATGAGTGAGTTCATGATCAGCAGCACGTAGCTCATAAAGCCCGTGAGCGAGCCCACGCCCAGCTTGCCGGCGAGAATCATGCGGCCGCCAATCCACAGGATGGAGAGCGCAGCCACGTACATCGACAGCTGAAACACCGGCAGGTTGAGCACGGCGGTGCCGAAGGTCTTGGTCGCCGTGTCGGCAAGCTCGGTATTGACGGTGTCGAACTTGTCGCACTCGTGCTCGGCGCGCACGTAAGCCTTCACGGCGCGCACGGCGGTAAGGTCCTCTTGCACCACGCCGTTAAGGTGGTCCATCGAGGTCTGGAGTTGGCGGTAGAGCGGGCTCACGCGCACGGTAATGATACCGAGCACGATGGCGAGCATCGGCAGAATGACGGCAAAGACCGCCGCGAGCTCGCGCGAGAGCGCAAAAGCGTAGACGAGGCCCATGACCAAATTTACCGGCCCGCGCACCATGGGGCGGAAGCCGTTACCTACGGCGTTTTGAATCACGGTGATGTCGGTGGTCATGCGAGTGACGAGCGAGCTGGCGTCGTAGTTGTCCAGATTGCCAAAAGCGAGCGTCTGGATCTTGCGATACTCGGCCTCGCGCAGGTTAGCGCCCAGCCCCGAGGCGACGCGAGCAGACGTGCGTGCATAGCCCAAGCCAAGTACCAGCGAAAATGCGGCGCATACCAACATATACGTACCCTGCAACAGCATGTAGTTGATGTCGCCCGCGGGCACGCCCACATCGATGATATTTGCCATGATGACCGGGATAAACAGCTCGAGCGCCGTCTCAGCAGTCACAAAGAACACGCCGAGTATGGCATCGCGGCGGTATGCCCCCAGATAGGAAAACAGAATCTTGAGATTGCGCACGCAGGTTCATCCCCCATCAAACGTTGTTCGCAAACCCACGTATTATGGCGCGCCGTGCGGCGGTGTCAAGTGTTCCGAAATCGATTTCTGCAAGGCTAGTGCAGGCGCCATGCTCACAGGGCGCACGTCCGTATTCAATTAGAAATGAACGCGAGCGTGACTTTTTTTCGCCCCACCGCCATCATAAACCTTGACTCTACAATCGTTGTAGGGTTTTCACTACACTGGTATGTAAACGACCCAAGCCAGAAAGTGCCCCGCCCATGGAACACGACCTCACACGCGGCAATGTCCTCAAGACCATCGCGGTCTTTGCCCTGCCCTATATGCTCTCGTACTTTTTGCAGATGCTCTACGGCATGGCCGATCTGTACATGATGGGGCAGTTTAGCGGCGCTGCCGGCATCACCGCCGTGGGCAATGGCGCGCAGACGCTTTACATCATTACCGTGACACTCGTGGGCCTGGCCATGGGAACGACGGTCATCGTCGGCCACGCCGTGGGCTCGCGCCGGTTTGACCGCGCCGAGACCGCCATCGGCAATACCATCACGCTCTTTATGGGTGTCTCGGTGGTACTGGCCGCTGTCCTGCTCGCGCTTTGCCCGCAGATCGTGGCGCTCATTGGCACTCCCGCCGAAGCCGTCGAAGGCACTGCCGCCTACCTGCGTATCTGCTTTATCGGCATTCCCTTTATCGCCGCGTACAACATTCTTTCGGCCATCTTTCGCGGGCTGGGCGATTCACGCTCGCCCATGTACGTGATCGGCGTGGCGTGCATCATCAACATCGCGCTCGACTTTCTGTTTATCGGCCACATGGGGCTCGGCCCCGTGGGCGCGGCGCTCGGCACGGTGACCGCGCAGACAGCCAGCGTTGCCCTCGCGCTCGTGTGGCTCAAGAGCCGTCGCACGAACATCCACGTTAAGCGCAGCGACCTGCGCCCCCAGCCCGAGGTGCTCGGCAGCATTCTTAAGATCGGCGTGCCCGTGGCCGTGCAGGACGGCTGCATCCAGGTAGCGTTTATGTTTATCACCGTCATCGCCAACCACCGCGGCCTGGTCGACGCCGCCGCCGTGGGCCTGGTCGAGAAGATGATCAGCTTTTTGTTCATCGTGCCAAGTTCTATGGGCGCCACCGTCAGCGCGCTCACGGCGCAAAACGCCGGTGCGGGCAAGGGCGACCGCGCGCGTCAGGTGCTCAAGGACGCCATGACGATCTCGGTGGTGTACGGCTGCCTGGTCACGGTGCTGATGTGGCTGGTGGCGCCGGGCGGTTTTCGCGTTTTTTTCTCACAGACTGCCGAC
>UQNG01000007.1:0-42200 GCA_900542335.1 uncultured Collinsella sp. | reverse complement strand
AAGGGCTCCGCCGCGCGAAGCGCGCAGCGGAGCCCCTTGCATGTCCGAGGACGTTCTGAAAAGTAACACCAGGGCGGGCCCGAACGAGAACAACCGACTACAGGTCGATGTGCGATTCCTTGATCGGGAACGGCTCGGCGAAGTGGCAGGCGCAGCAGTGACCCGGGGCAACTTCCTTAAACTCGGGAAGCTTCTCGGAGCAGACACCCTGCGCAATCGGGCGGCGCGGGTGGAAGCGGCAGCCGGTCGGCGGATCCAGCGGCGACGGCGGATCGCCGGCGAGGATGATGCGCTTGCGGGTCTTCTGGATATCCGGATCGGGCACCGGCACGGCAGACAGCAGCGACTGCGTGTACGGATGGTGGGGCTCGCTGTAGAGCGTCTTCCAGTCAGAAACCTCGACCATCTTACCCAGATACATAACGGCAACGCGATCGGAGATATGCTGCACAACAGACAGGTCGTGGGCAATAAACAGATACGCGGTACCAAACTTGTCCTGCAATTCCTTGAGCAGGTTCAAAACCTGAGCCTGAATGGATACATCCAGAGCGGAAACCGGCTCGTCGCAGATGATCAGCTTAGGCTTCAGAGCAAACGCGCGGGCAATGCCGACACGCTGACGCTGACCGCCGGAGAACTCGTGCGGATAGCGGTTGATGTGCTCGGGGTTCAGACCGACGACGTCCAGCAGCTCGCGGACACGCTCAATGCGCTCTTCCTTAGTGCCCACGCCGTGAATGGTCATGGGCTCGGAGACGATCTCGCCGATGGTCATACGGGGATTCAGCGAAGCATAAGGATCCTGGAAGATAAACTGCATCTCACGACGCATGTCCTTGATCTCATGCTTGCTCATCTCGGCAACATCTTTGCCCTGGAAGAACACCTTGCCGGCGGTCGGCTTGGTCAGACGCATGATAGTGCGGCCCGTGGTGGATTTACCGCAACCAGACTCGCCAACCAGACCAAAGGTCTCGCCAGGATAAATCTCAAAAGAGATGTCGTTTACAGCAGAGACGACGCGCTTGGAAAAACGCTTGGCGAACATGCCGGACTCTGCGGGAAACTCCTTGGAGAGGTGCTCGACCTTCAGCAGTGGAGTGCGCTCGTTATTGTCTGCCATTTACGCCTCGCCTCCCTTCTTGGAATCCTTGCGCGTACGGGACGTCTCAGGAGCATTCTTGAGGAACTCGGGGTCACCGGAATAGTGGCACGCAGAATAGTGACCGGACTCGGTGACAACGCGCTCAGGGCGCTGCTTGCGGCACTTGTCCGTCGCGTAGGGGCAACGAGGAGAGAAGACGCAGCCCTCAGGCAGGTTCATGAGCGAAGGCGGGTTGCCGTGAATCGGCGTCAGCGGCTTCTTCTCTTCGATTGCCTGCTCCGGGATGGAGCGGATAAGACCCCAGGTGTAGGGGTGGCGGCTCTCGTAGAAGATTTCCTCAGCAGTACCGAACTCAACGGGGCGGCCGGCGTACATAACCATGATCTTATCGGCCATATCGGCGACAACACCCAGGTCATGGGTAATCATGATGATGGCGTTGCCGTTCTTCTCCTGCATCTCCTGCATGAGCTCGATAATCTGAGCCTGGATGGTAACGTCCAGGGCAGTCGTGGGCTCGTCGGCAATCAGAATATCGGGATCGCAGGCAAGGGCCATGGCAATCATGACTCGCTGACGCATACCGCCAGAGAACTGGTGCGGATACTCATTGACGCGCTTCTCGGGCTCGGGGATACCCACGAGGTCCAAAAGCTCGGTGGCACGCTTGAGCGCCTCCTGCTTGGAGTAGCCACGGTGCAGACGAAGACCCTCGCCCACCTGCTTGCCGATCTTATAGACCGGGTTCAAGGAGGTCATAGGATCCTGGAAGATCATCGCGATATCGTTGCCGCGAATGTGCTGCATCTCTTCCTCGGTCATTTCGAGGATGGAGCGGCCGCGATAGCGAACGTCACCGCCCTCGATCTTTCCCGGAGGCATCGAGATGAGGCCCATGATGGTCATGGCGGTCACGGACTTACCGGAGCCGGACTCACCGACGACGCCCAGGGTCTCGCCGCGATCGAGCGTGTAGGACACGCCGTCGACAGCGCGAACGACGCCATCCTCGGTGTGGAAATACATCTTAAGGTCATCGACCTCGAGCAGATGCTGGCCCTCAGGAACCGGCTGGTCCTTCAGGTCCACATAGTTCTTGTTCTTCTTCATCCTTATGCGTCCTTCATCTTGACGTCGAGGGCGTCGCGCAGACCGTCACCCAGCAGGGTGAAGGCGAGCACCGTCGAGAGAATTGCCAGACCGGGCATGATCATCATCCAGGGAGCGGTCAGAAGATACTGCTGACCGTCCTGAATCATGGAGCCCCACGAAGGCGTAGGCGGAATAACGCCCATGCCGAGGAAGGACAGAGCGGACTCGGTCAGAATGGCGCCACCAATGTTCATGGTCGCGTAGACCACGATGGAGGCGACGGAGTTCGGGAAGATGTGACGCACGACGATACGAGCATCAGATGCACCCATCGCGCGCGCTGCATCAACATAGTCGTTTTCCTTGACCGTCAAGATTGCAGAGCGGAAGACGCGCGCAATCGAAGGCCAGCCAAGAATGCCGATGGCGATAAAGACGTTCTGAAGACCACGGCCGATAACGGCGATCATGGCGACAACGAACAGCACGTACGGGAACGCCAGGAAGATGTCCGCACAGCGCATGATGATCGTATCCCAAATGCCGCCGTAGAAACCGGCCAGGGCGCCCATGACCAGACCGATCAATGTGGAGATGGCGGTGGCCATGATACCGACAGAAAGCGAAACGCGTGCACCGTAGATAACGCGGACGAGAATGTCGCGACCGAGGGCATCGGTGCCAAACGGGTGCTCGGCACACGGAGCCAGTAGCGATGTCTCGGCCATGGTGGTCGAATCGGAAGCCGTCGGCGAACCGAGCCAGGGCTTAGCCCACAGATCTGCGGTCAGGGCAACCACAACGACGATGATGATCCAGCAGACACCGATAACGGCGAGCTTGTTCTTACGAAGACGCTTAAAAGCGTCGCCCCACAGCGTGCGGGACTTGGCGGGAGCAGATGCGACCTTGGTGGCGGTAGCCTGCTCCTGAGACTGAGAATCAGTTTCCTGCATGAGACGTACCTCCCTTAGGCCTTATCCGACGGACCGCCAAGGCGGATGCGCGGGTCGAGGAATGCATAGCTAATGTCGACGAGCAGGTTGATCACCATGACGACGACGACGATGAGCGTAACGCCGCCCATAACGATGGGCCAGTCACGCATGCTAATGGCGCGATAGACCTCATAGCCGATACCGGGCCAGTTAAAGACCGTCTCGGTCAGGATGGCGCCCGAAAGCATGCCGCCAAAGTCGACACCAATATAGGTAACGACGGGGATGAGTGCATTCTTAAGCGCATGCTTAATGATGATCGCACGATTGGAGAGACCCTTGGCCTTTGCCGTACGGATGTAATCCTGGTTCATGACGTCAAGCAGCTGCGAGCGCATGATGCGCGCAGCATAAGCGGTCGAAACCGAAGCCAGCGTAATGGTCGGAAGCACATAGTGCATCCAATCCTGATACTGAGAGCTGGAACCGCCGGCACCCGAGATCGGCATGGAGATTGCACCGCCCGTGGCGTCCTTGAGGATGACGCCAAAGAACAGCTGCAGCAACATACCGAGCCAGAAGGCCGGGACCGCAACGAGGATCGACGTGGTGAGCGTTACCAAAATATCCCAGAAGGAATAACGCTTTACCGCCGAAATGATACCCGCACCGATACCCATAATTGCCTCGAGCACGATGGCGCACGCGGCAAGTTTGACCGTATACGGATACTTCTGGGCAAAGATATCCGTAACCGGCAGCTTGCGCTGATACGAATTGCCCAGATCGCCATGAAGCAGACCGTTCATGTAATACAAGTAACGGTCCACGAGCGACGTTTGAACGGGGTCGCCGTTCTCGTCAAGGATCGCGTTGCCGTCCTCGTCCGTCTGGACCAGGTGATAGCGGACGCGAAGCTGAAGCTCCACCTCGGGGGACAGAGCCTTGTCTCCACCGATCAGCTTGATCGGATCTCCCGGCACGATATTCTGGAGGGCGAACAGAATCAGCGTAACGCCCAAAAACACCGGGATGAACTGAAGCACACGTTTAACGATGTACTTACCCATACCACTCCCCTATCTAGGGATTAACCTAAATGGGATGCCGATCGCCAGACCGGCATCCCAAAATTACCATCAGCCAGTTTACCCCAGGTTAGGGAGAACTGTATGTTTCCCATGAGGTCTACGTAAATACTTGACCCTCACGGAAGCTGCAAACTCTTAGGCGAGCTCAGCGGTACCCAGATCGGCGTGCTTCTGCGGATCGACATAGAGGTGCTTGATGCGATCGGAGCCGGCGACAGTGTGCGTGTAGAACATAATCGGGATGACCGGGCAGTCGGCAGCGACCATTGCGTCGGCCTCCTGCATCTTGGCGACGCGCTCCTCATCGTCAACAATAGTACGAGCCTCGTCGACCTTGGCGTCGAACTCGGGGTTGCTGTAACCAGAGCGGTTGTCGCCACCGATGGAGTCGGAGTGGAACAGCGGATACAGGAAGTTGTCCATGATCGGGTAGTCGGCAATCCAACCCAGACGACCGAACTGATAGTTAAAGTTCTGATACTGCTCGAGCAGGGCAGACCACTCGGGGGTATCGGAGACAGCGGTAACACCAACCTTGGCGAGGTCGCCGATGATGGACTCCATGATCTCCTTGTGACCGCCGTCCTGGTTGTAGGAAAGGGTCACGCTAATGCCACGATCGCCGTTAGCGCCAGCGGGAGCAACCTTGTCGAGGTACTCGTTAGCCTTGTCGACATCGTAGGCGCAGAACTCCCATGCGCCCTCCTTGTAGCCATCGATGCCCGGAGGAACAATGCCGTCGGCAGGGGTACGGGTACCCTTGAAGATGGTCTTGCAGATGGCCTCACGGTTGATGGCCAGGGAGATACCCCTACGCAGGTCGGCGTTGTTGAACGGCTCGGCCGTGGTGTTGCAGGTCAGATAGTACGTGGAAGGCTCGGCGCCGAGCAGCATGCGCTCGCCGTCTCCCATGGTGTAGCCGTCCTTGGACACGCCGCGATCCTTCTTGGCGGCATCAATCTGAGCGACGGGAACGTCGCAGACATCGAGGTTACCCGCCTGGAACTCCTTGTAAGCGGTCTCCATGTCCTTGATGACCTGGAAGTGGATGCCATCGATCTTGGCCTTGTCGCCATAGTAATCGTCGAACTTCTTGACGTTGATCTCCTGGCCATCCTCCCACTTGCCGTCCATCATGAACGGGCCGTTACCGACCGGGGCAAGGTAGAAGCTCTTGACATCGGACTCGGCGCACTCGGGAACCGGGGCCAGAGCCGGGTGAGAGGCGACGAAGGGGAAGTCGGCGTAAGCGGAAGCCAGCTTGACGACGAGGGTCTCATCGTCGGGGCAGGTAACACCGCTGAGCTCGGTAGCGTTACCGGCAAGCAGATCGTCATAGCCCTCGACCATGGAGAGGTGATAGGAGACCTCGGAAGGGCCGTACTCGGTAGCGACAGCCGACTTGGTGTTGACCAGACGCTCCCAACCGAGCTTGAAGGACTTGGAGGTAACGTCGTCACCGTTGTGGAACTTGGCCTTCTTGATCTTGAAGGTAAACTCGGTGGCGTCGTCGTTGGACTCAAAGGACTCGCAAGCCAGCGGAACAATCTCGCCCTTCTCGGCGTCGTAAGAGGTCAGAGCATCAAAGAGCTGGTACTCGACCTGAGTGCCCTGGTCCTCCTGGACATTGTAGGGGTCGATGCAGACCGGGTTGTTGATGTAGAAGTTCAGCTTCGAACCGGACTCAGAACCGGAAGCGTCGCCGCCCTTCTTGCCGCATGCGGCAAGAAAAGCCATGGAGCTCGCAGCAAGGGTACCGCCGACAAAGGCGCGACGACCCATAACGGGCTGGTGGAACATAGAATCAGCCATGCCATCCTCCTTATGAGATAGGACAAAGAAATGTTCAGTCGGACACATGTCGAGACAATCCGATCCGAACCATCAAAACGCCGCCCGTTGCTATGGCTGGTTATGCACAACGAACCTACGTTTCTCAATACTGTAGCGCATTTTATGCACGATTTGGGGCTAATTCCGGTCAACGGTCGAGAATTTCTTTAGTTGGGCGAAGTATGTGGGGATATTTTGGCTCTGTTACAAATATGTAAACAAAAAGGGTCCCGCACTTGCGGAACCCTTTTCAAGTATTTATGTGGCTCGTGCTTAGTAGCCGACGATACCCTGCGGGAAGAAGAACATGCACAGGACGACACACACGGCAAAAACGACGGCCATAATTACCGTCAGGCGATCGAGGTTCTGCTCCATGACGCCCGTGGCAGAGCTGGAGTTATACAGCGAGCTAGCGATCATATCCGAAACGCCGGTGCCCTTACCAGAGTGCATCAGGACGAGAATCGTCAGCGCCACGGCAGAGACAGCCCAAACGACAAACAGAAGAATCTGAAACGGACCCATAGATAAGCTCCTTAATAGAACAATTCAAACTCCAGTACTGTACCACAACCCCCAGCACTCCCCCATCAGCCATTTGGTGACGAGGTAGAAATAGCGCAAAAAAAGAGGGTTGTCCGGTTGTGGACAACCCCCTTACTAGAAAACGGTATTTGTTTTCTATTAGGCCTCGGTGGCGAGTACGCGACCCGTCATCTCGGCGGAAGGCTCAATACCAGCCATGGTGAGCATGGTCGGAGCGATATCGGAAAGACGGCCGTCCTCGATACCGGTGAGCTGTGCCTTCTCATCAACGATGATGAACGGCACGCGGTTGGTGGTGTGAGCCGTGAACGGATGCTTGGAACCGTCGGAAGCAACGTCAAACATGTGATCGGCGTTGCCGTGATCGGCGGTAATCAGCGCAAAGCCGCCCTTAGCGAGAATCGCCGGGACAACCTTGGACAGGGCATCGTCAACAGCCTCGACGGCCTTAACGGCAGCGTCGAACACGCCGGTATGGCCAACCATGTCGCAGTTTGCGAAGTTCACGATGTAGAAATCAGCGCGATCCTCGTTGATGGCGGCGACAAGCTTCTCAGTAACCTCGGGAGCGCTCATCTCAGGCTGCAGATCGTAGGTAGCGACCTTGGGGGAAGCGACGAGCACGCGCTCCTCGCCCTCCTTGGGCTCCTCGATGCCGCCGTTGAGGAAGAACGTCACGTGGGCGTACTTCTCGGTCTCGGCGGTGTGCAGCTGCTTCAGGCCATTGGCGGCGATAACGTCGGCCAGGACGTTCTCGGGGAACGTCTTGGGGAAAGCGACCTCGACGTCAAACGTCGGGTCGTACTCAGTCATCGTCACAAAGTGCGAAAGCTTGATCTGCTCGCGCTCAAAGCCGTCGAACTCCTTGTCCGTGAACACGCGAGTCATCTGACGGGCGCGGTCGGGACGGAAGTTGAAGAAGATGGCCGCGTCACCCTCGTGGATGCCCTCGTTGTGGGCAGCAAAGGGCTCGACGAACTCATCGCCGCGCGGATCCTTCTCGTAGTAGGCCTTGATACCGGCAACGGGGTCGGTATCGGCATCGGACGCATTGACCATGACATCGTAGGCGCGCTGGATGCGCTCCCAACGGTTGTCGCGGTCCATGGCCCAATAACGGCCCGAGACGGTGGCAACGCGAGCGTCGCAACCGGTCTCCTCGGAGATCTTGGCCAGGAAGGCGCAGAACTCACTCATGTAACCGGCACCGGACTGCGGGTCGACGTCGCGGCCGTCCATAAAGGCGTGGACGCGAACTGTCTTGACACCGTGCTCGGCAGCCATCTTGACCAGAGCCTCGACGTGGTTCATGTGAGAATGAACACCGCCAGGACTCATAAGGCCCATGAGATGGAGAGTCTTGCCGTCAGCCTTGACATCGTCCATAGCCTTGACGAAAACCTCGTTCTTGGCGATGGAACCGTCCTTGATGGCATTGTTGATGCGCGAAAGCTCCTGGAACACGATGCGGCCGGCACCGATGTTGAGGTGACCCACCTCGGAGTTGCCCATCTGACCGTCGGGAAGGCCCACATCCTCGCCCGAAGCACCGAGCGTGGTGTGAGGATACTTCTCGTACAGGCTATCAAGGAAGGGCGTCTTAGCAGCGGCGACGGCGTTCTCGCCATCGGCCGGAGCCAGGCCACAGCCGTCCATGATGATCAGGAGTGCAGGAAGATGACGTTGTGCCATATGTCCTACTCGCCTGCCTTGACGACCATAGAAGCGAAGTCGGCAGCCTTGAGCGAAGCGCCGCCCACGAGGGCGCCGTCGACGTCGGGCTTGGCGACGAGCTCGGCGATGTTGCCGGGCTTGGCAGAGCCACCATAGAGAACGCGGATGCCGTTAGCGAGCTCCTCGCCGAACATCTCCTTGAGGGTCTCACGGATAGCGCCGCAGACCTCCTGAGCGTCCTCGGCGGTAGCGGTCTTGCCGGTGCCGATAGCCCAGATGGGCTCGTAGGCGACGACGACCTGCTTGGGGCAAGTGATCTCGAGACCCTCGAGACCAGCCTTGACCTGGTTCACGACGTGCTCGACATAGGTGCCGGCCTCGCGGACCTCAAGAGACTCACCGCAGCAGAAGACGGGAACAAGACCGGCGGCAACGAGGGCCTTGGCCTTCTTGTTCTGATCCTCGTCGGTCTCGTGGAAGTAATCACGACGCTCGGAGTGACCGATGATGCAGTAGGTGCAGCCAGCGGACTTGAGCATGTCGCAAGAGGACTCACCGGTGAAGGCACCCTTGGCCTCCCAGTACACGTTCTGTGCACCGAGGGCGATGGGGGCAGCCTGAATGCGGTCATGAACCGTGGTGATGTCGATGGTCGGAGGGCAGACGAGCACCTCGACGCCAGCCGGAACCTCGGGCAGAGCCTGGGCCAGCTCGTCGGCGAGCTTGGCAGCCTCGGCGACGTCGTTGTTCATCTTCCAGTTACCAGCGATAAGAAGGGTGCGATTAGGCATCGAGAAGCGCCTCCACTCCGGGCAGGGCCTTACCCTCGACGAGCTCCATGGAAGCGCCACCGCCGGTGGAGATCCAGCTCATCTTGTCGGCCAGGTTAAACTTATTGACGGCTGCGACGGAATCGCCACCACCGATGATCGAGGTGCAATCAGCCTCGGCAACAGCCTCGGCGATAGCCTGGGTGCCATGAGCGAAGTTGTCGAACTCGAAGACGCCCATGGGGCCGTTCCAGAACACGGTCTTGGCGCCCTTGACGGCCTCGGCGTAGAGCTCCTCGGTCTTGGGGCCGATGTCCATACCCTCACGGTCGTCGGGGATAGCGTCGGAAGCGACAACCTCGGGGACAGCGTCCTCGCCAAAGTGATCGGCAACGCGGTTGTCGATGGGGAGCAGGATCTTGACACCCTTCTCCTCGGCCTTCTTGAGCATCTCGCCGGCGCGCTCGACCCAGTCCTCTTCCTTGAGGGACTGACCGACGGACAGGCCCTGAGCCAGGAAGAAGGTGTAGGCCATGCCGCCACCGATGATCAGGGTGTCAGCGGAGTCGATGAGGTGATCGAGAACGCCGATCTTGGAAGAAACCTTGGAACCGCCGACGATAGCGACGAAGGGGCGCTCGGGCTCGGCGAAGATGCCGGTCAGCGTGTCGACCTCCTTCTCGAGCAGGAAGCCAGCGACTGCAGGCAGGTAAGCGGCGGGGCCCACGACGGAACCCTGGGCGCGGTGAGCGGTGCCGAAGGCATCGAGAACGAAGACGTCACCATAGGAAGCGAGCTTCTTGGCGATCTCGGGATCGTTCTTCTTCTCACGCTTGTCGAAACGGACGTTCTCGAGAACGAGGACCTTGCCCGGCTCGACGGCGGCGACAGCCTCAGCAGCCTTCTCGCCGTAGGTGTCGGCGACAAAGGCAACGTCGAGACCAGAGAGCTCAGCGAGCTTCTTAGCGACAGGCTCAAGGGAGAGCTCAGGCTGGAAGCCGGTACCCTCGGGACGGCCGAGGTGGCTCATGAGGATGACGCGAGCGTTGTGCTCAACGAGGTAGTTGATGGTGGGCAGGGCAGCCTTGATACGGGTGGTGTCGCCAACGACGCCATCCTTGATAGGCACGTTGAAGTCAACGCGGACGAGAACGCGCTTGCCGTCGACATCGATGTCGCGGACGGTCTTCTTGGTAAAGGCCATGTTTGCTTCTACCTTTCGTACGTGTCTGCCTCCCATTACGGCAGACGATTTCCTATAAAAAGGGCGCGACCCTAGGGTGTAAGCCCTATGAGGCCGCGCCCTTCTTTAGACGCTCAACGAGCTATTCGCTAAAAGCTAAATTAAGCAACGAACTTCTCGAAGTACTTGATGGTGCGGACCATCTGAGAGGTGTAGGAGTTCTCGTTGTCGTACCAAGAGGTGACCTGAACGAGAGTCTGGCCGTTGCCGAGATCAGAGCACATGGTCTGAGTGGCGTCGAAGATGGAGCCGTGGGTCTCGCCGACGATGTCGCGGGAGACGATCTGGTCCTCGTTGTAGGCGAAGGTATCGGGGATGGTCTCGGCGTAGGCCTTCATGGCAGCGTTGACCTCGTCGACGGTGACCTTCTTGTCAACGACGGCGTAGAGGTTGGTCAGCGAGCCGGTCGGCGTCGGGACGCGCTGGGCGGCACCGATGAGCTTGCCGTTGAGCTCGGGGAGAACCAGGCCGATGGCCTTGGCAGCGCCCGTGGTGTTCGGGACGATGTTCTCGGAGCAGGCGCGGGAGCGACGGAAGTTGCCCTTGCGCTGCGGGCCGTCGAGCGGCATCTGGTCGCCGGTGAAGGCGTGGATGGTGGTCATGATGCCGGAGACGATGGGAGCGAAGTCGTTCAGGCCCTTGGCCATCGGGGCGAGGCAGTTGGTGGTGCAGGAAGCAGCGGAGATGATGTTGTCCTCAGCGGTCAGCGTCTCATGGTTGACGTTGTACACGATGGTGGGCAGATCGCTGCCGGCCGGAGCGGAGATGACGACCTTCTTGGCGCCAGCGTTGATGTGGGCCTGAGCCTTAGCCTTGCTGGTGTAGAAGCCGGTGCACTCGAGAACGACGTCGACGTCGAGGTCGCCCCAAGGCAGGTTGTTGGCGTCGGCCTCCTTGTAGATCTTGATCTCCTTGCCGTCAACGGTGATGGAATCCTCGCCAGCGACGACCTCGTGATCGCGAGCATAGTTGCCCTGCGTGGAGTCGTACTTCAGCAGGTAAGCGAGCATATCGGGAGAGGTGAGGTCGTTGATAGCGACGATCTCGGAGCCCTCATGACCGAACATCTGGCGGAAGGCCAGACGACCGATGCGACCGAAGCCGTTAATAGCAACCTTTACTGCCATTGTGTCTCCTTTCGTAAGGCCCCCGCAAGCTACAGCGCCTGCCGTTGAGGCCCACAAACTAACCACTCGCCTAATATACCTTTTTTTTGGCTTGAATTTCACGAGAATGCTCGAAATTGAAAATCAAATTTGCGTTAAAACGCTTTAACGTATAAAACAGCAGTTAAACCACCATAAAAGCTATTGCGTTAAACTACCCGCTTGCTTCAATGAGCTTTTCAAGGCGCAAAACACGGTGATACAAGGCCGACTTCGACAAAGGAGGGTCGGCCATTTCCCCCAAATCTCGCAGTGAGAGATCGGGGTAACGCTCGCGTAAGTCACAAAAAACTGCCAGAGCGTCCGGCAGCGTTTCGCGCAAACCGCGCCGATCAAGCTCATCGATGAGCGCAAGCTGATGTTGGGCGGCACCGGCACTTCTGGTCTGGTTGGCAAGCTCTGCGTTCACGCGACGATTCACGTCGTTCTTCACCAGCTTAACCGCGCGGGCCTCTTCAATCTCGGCAACGCTGCGCTTGGCGCCAATCAGCTGTAACAGACGTTTAATCTCCTCGGCACTCTTGATGTACACGGCATACGAGCCGCGACGCGCATTGACGCGGGCGTGAACTCCAATCTGCTCCAGAAGGTCGCAAAGTCCCTTTGCATACTCCTCGCCCTGAACCGCGATCTCCAAATGAAAATCGCCACGCGGGTCGGCAACAAAGCCTCCGGCAATCAGCGCACCGCGAATATAGGCGAGCCTGCAGCAAGGACGGGCGACGATGTGGCGCGGCACACCCGCGACGAGCCCTCCCCTACGGTCGAGAATGCCCAGCAGCACCAGAGCCTTATCCAAATCGGGCTGATCGGGCAAGGTGATGAGATAGTTTCGTACCTTGTGCAGGACCGACTTACGAACCGTGAATTCGGTCTTGAGCTTAAGGATACGATGCGTCAGCGCAATCATCGTGCGCGCCACAGCACCCGTCTCGGTCGCGACCGTCAAGCGGTACCGTCCCGAGCCCGCCAGCGAAAGCGTGCCGCTCACACGCGTTAGCGCAGCAAGCGTCGACAAATCGCAGTATTCGCATTCTGGTTCGCAGCGCGCAAGCTCGTCACGCACCTCAGCGGTAAACGACATGTAAACCTATGCCTTCGTGTTGGCACGCGACAGGTCACGGTGGGAGATGCTCACATGATACTGAGCACCCTCCAGGTAGCGGGCCGTGGCCTCGGCAATGGCGACGCTACGGTGCTGTCCGCCTGTGCAGCCGATAGCAATGGAAAGCTGCGGCTTGCCCTCTGCGATATAACCCGGCATGACCGTATCGAGCAGCTGGGTCCAGGCCTTCCAGAACTCCTGGGTCTTGGGGTGGTCCAAGACAAAATCGGAGACCTTCTTATCGAGACCGGTCATGGTGCGCATCTCGGGATCGTAGAAAGGATTGGGCAAGAAGCGAACATCGATCATGATATCCGCCTCGATGGGCATGCCATGCTTAAAGCCAAACGAGAACACGTGGACATCCATAAGCTGCTGGTCGGACAGCTCGGAAAAAGCCATGCGCAGCTTGTTGCGCAAGGCAGAAGTGCGCAAGCGGCTCGTGTCGATAATCATATCGGCTCGATCGCGAACGCCCTGCAGCTGCAGACGTTCACGCTGAATAGCGTCGGCCGTGGTCTCCCCCGGCTTTGCAATGGGATGGCGACGACGGTTTTCGCTATACCGGCGAATCAGCACCTCGTCAGACGCCTCGAGAAACACAATGTCGCAGCTCATCTCGCGCTCTTCCAGTGCGGCAACAGCATCGAGCAGTTCATCGAACAAGCCCTGGCTACGCAGGTCGCAGGTAACGGCAAGGTGCCTGCCCACGCCCGTATTGATGCCAACGAGCTCAGCAAGCTGGGCAATCAGGCGTGGGGGCAGGTTGTCGATACAAAAATAGCCCATGTCCTCAAACACATGCATGGCTTGCGTTCGGCCCGAGCCGGACATTCCGGTGATGATAACGATATCGGGGATACGCTCCGAGCGCTCCGCCGCATCCATGGCATCTCCCTTTTGCATGTGTGCCTCCTAAAATAAGCGCGGGACCCGGCCAGCGGATCCCGCGCGATCAATTGCCTTTATTGAGTATACCGCCCCAAGCGGATACAAGGCCCGTCTTACGCCTCAAGCGCAGCCTTGAACCAACTTGTAATACTCGTGGGGTGCGTGATAGCGGTGCCGACGACAACGCCCCACGCGCCGGCGTCGATTGCAGCGCGAGCCTCCTCGGGCGTATGCACGCGACCCTCGCAAATGATGGGAAGGCCGGGAAATTCCTCGGTCGCCTGACGCAGGAGCGGCAGGTCGGGGCCATCGGCCATGGTGCAGTCGATGGCGGCGACACCGTGAGAGAGTGTGGTGGATACCAGGTCGAAGCCCATATCAACCGCACGGCGAATGTCCTCGATGGTGGCACAATCCGCCATCAGGAGCACACCCTCCTCGTGCAGCGGGCGGAAGGTATCCTCGACCGACTTGCCATCGGGACGCGGACGATCGGTGGCGTCGATCGCCACGATATCGGCACCCGCAGCAACGCAGGCACGAGCGTGACGCAGCGTCGGCGTGATGTAAACGCCCTCGTGCCCGTCCTTCCACAGACCGATGACGGGAACCTCACAGCGACCCTTAATGGCGGCAATGTCGGCAAGGCCCTGGCAGCGAATGGCGGCGGCGCCGCCAAGCTCGCAAGCGCGAGACATTTGAGCCATGGTCTCGGGCGTACGAAGCGGCTCGCCCATATACGCCTGAACGCTCACGACGAGCTTGCCCTTCAGGGACTGGATCAAAGGATCAACGGTCATGTTCGACTCAACCTTTCTCAAAACAGCCTTCTGAGACACCGCACCTTGACGTTCAAACCGTCGCTCGCGTACCGAAGTACGCTTCGCTCCTCTTTCACGTCAATCTGCGGCACCTCAGAAGGCGCACTTGGTAGTTATGTTTACTTCAACGATGCAAGAAGGTGTTCGGCGGCACCGATGAGCGGCGCGTCGCCCTCCAGAGAGCCGATGAGAATCGGCGTGTCCTGAAGCGGGTCGAGCGCCTGGCTGGCATAGCCCTCGTGCACCGAGTCCTTCCACGTCTGTGAACGCCAATCGGGACCTTGGTGAATCACGCCGCCCGAAAGCACGATGACCTCAGGGTCCAGGATGTTAGCAAGCGAGCCCAGGCTGGCGCCCAGCGCAAAGCCGGCGTCATGAATGACCTCGGTCGCCTTTGCGTCGCCTGCGCGGCACAGGTCGTTCACGTCACGGCCGACCGAAGGACGGCTGGGGTCGACGCGGCCAAAACGCTCATCGTACATGCGCCCGATTGATGTTCCGGAAGCAACCGACTCCAGATGGCCGGAACGCCCGCAGGCGCAGGGAATGCCGGCGGCAGCCGAGCACTCGATGTGGCCCATATGGCCGGCAGCACCATGGAAGCCCTGCATCACGCGGCCGTTCTCGACATATGCGCCGCCGATGCCCGTACCGATGCCCAAACACAAGACGGAGAACTTGCCCTTGCCGACGCCCCAGTGGGCCTCGCCCAGAGCATGAGCCTGCACGTCGCCTACAACGGCAACGGGAAGGCCGAGGTCCTCGCGCAGACGCGGCCCCAACTGAACGCCGGACCAGCCGGGCATAATCTCATTGGCATACGCGATGGCGCCCGTCTTGGGGTCGACGACACCGGCAGCGCCGATGCCAACTCCGAGGACCTCGACATCGGGATTTGCCTCAAGAGCTGCCTTGATAGACGCCTCGATGCGCTGGAAGACCGCTTCGCCACCCTCCTGGGCCTCGGTGGGAACCTCAGCCTCAAAAACGGGATGGGGCACACCGCCGTCAGCCGGGTACTCCATGATGGCAGTCGCGATCTTAGTTCCGCCGATATCGACAGAGCAGACGTACTTGTTCTCCATGTCGTTCTCCTTCGGAGACAAAAACAACTACAGGAAATGCGCCGTCAGGCTAGCCGTCACAGCGCGGTAAAGGTTTTCCAGGTGCCCGAGATCGCCGAGAAACCGTGCGGCCATTGACCTAATGGGTCATGGCCGCACGGTTGAACGGCGAGGTCGGGTGCCTGGGAAAGCTTTAAAGGAGACCGTTGTCCTGGAGGACCTTGCGAATCGCCTCGACGTTCTCACCGGTCATGGCCTTCACCGGGCGCGGCATGGTCGGGCTGTCGAAGATGCCCATGAGGTTCATAGCGGTCTTGAAGGCGCCGACGCCACCGGCATAGCCCTGGACGCCCGAGGTGACATCCCAGATGTGCGAAATCTCATTGAGGCGATCCTGCTCGGCCTTGACGGTAGCCCAGTCACCAGCCTGAGCGGCCTTCCACTGACGAACGTAGCCCTCGGGCTCAACGTTGGCGAGGCCCGGAACGGAACCGTCGGCGCCACCGAGATAGGCACCGTCGACGACGACCTCATGGCCGGTAAGGATGCTCATCGGATGGCCGTTCTTCTCGTTCTCCTGAATGAGGTAGCGGAACGAGATGTCATCGCCCGAGGAATCCTTGACGCCAGCCAGGACGCCCTCGGCGCCGAGCTTAGCAAGGAGCTTCCAGGGGAGCTTGGTGTGGACGCACACGGGGATGTCGTAGGCGAAGATGGGCAGGTCGAGTTCCTCGTGAAGGATGCGGAAGTGCTCCTCGACCTCGGTCATGCCCTGCAGGGCATAGAACGGGCAGGTGGCGACGAGCGCATCGGCGCCCAGCTCCTGAGCGACCTTGCCGTGCTCGATCATGCGCTCGGTCTCGGTGTCGATGATGCCGACCAGAACGGGAACGCGGTGGTCGACGATACGGACGGCCTCTGCGACAATCTGGCGACGGCGCTCGTCGGTGGAGAAGACGACCTCGCCCGAGGAGCCCAGGAAGAACAGGCCATCGACGCCGGCATCGATCATGCGGTTGATGCTGCGCTCAAAGGAGGCAACGTCGAGCTGGTGGTCTTCGGTATCGGGAACAACGACGGGAGGGATAACGCCGGTGAATTTCTGAGTTGCCACAAGAATCTCCTTAGTTGTCTGGCGGGCAGCCCTATGCCGCCCACTCTTGTTGGCGGTGTCCAGGCCGTCTAGGCCAAAGAACACGAATAGAACGTTTGGTTAAAGAAGTCGACGACTTCGTTTTCGAACGCATTGATGCGCTCGTGAGCGTATTTGGCATAGATGATATGCCTCCGGTCACACTCAAGACCGTTGAATACGGCAAACTGGCCCTTGGGATCACTCACGGTATCCATGAGCGATGTGCCCATGAGCACCGAGCCACGAACCCGAGGCGACAGCGTCTCGAGACCGCTGGGAAGCGGATTGGCAAGCGCCGTGCAGGCAAGGCCCCGCTCGTCCAGAGCAGAAACCGCCAGCGCGACACCGCCGCCAAGGCCCTCGCCCCATGCAAAGATGCGGTCGGGATCCATGCCATCAAGGTTGCGCGCAACCTTCGCCAACGCGCAGCCCCAACGGACACGCTCGACAAAAGCAGGCGAGGTAATCCCCTGCTGCAGATCGCTGGATCCAATAGTCTCATCGTCCAGCGCAAGCACGGCATATCCCATGGCGGCAAACCGCGTCATGTGATGCCATCCCCGCACGGGTCGGTCGATGTCATGGAACATCAGACACAGCGGAACAAGCTCGGATCTTCGGGCGCAACCAGAGGGCTCAATCAAACGGCCGTGCACGACATACCCGCCGAGCTCAAAGGAAACCTCGGAGTAGCGCGCGCACGGATTTGCGAAATCAATCGCCGTAACGGTCAGCCCGCAAACCTCAAGATCCGAAGCGGCTGTCTCCAACTCGGAAACATCCACAGAAGCATCGCCGCGCCAATCCCGGAAATCAGAGAGCCTTGACGAAACCGTCCCAGGAATCCCCGCAAGCTCGGGGACAATCAACTCATCGATATTGCTCTCGCACTTAGACATGAGCCTCCCCTCCCTCGCAGAAAAACGGAATGATCAGATCATCAAAGTCCTGAATCTCCTCGTGGCCAAAACCTTCAAAGAACTCATGACGCTTTTCACAGGTCAGGTTGTTGTAGACCGCAAACTGCGTCGCCGGCGGGCAGACGATATCGGCTGTGCCCGTGCCAAACAGCACGGGGCATTTGACCATGGGGGCAAAGTTCTTGGAATCGAAGTACGCCAGCTTGGCATAGGCTTCCTCGATACGAGTCGAGTCCTCGTCAAACCAGCGAGACCAGTAGCGCAGACCCTCGTAGGCAATGTCGTCGGCATCCAAATCCCAGACCAGGCGGAAATCCGATAAGAAGGGATAGAGGATGGCGGCGCGATTGATGAGCTCGCTGTTAAGCGCGCAGGTCGCAATGCCCAAACCGCCGCCCTGCGACGCGCCGTTCACAAACACACGGGCAAGATCGATGCCCTCGAGCTCGCGAACGATACGGCACAGAATGCGGATATCCTGATGTAGGCGGACATAGTAGAGGTTGGCTGGGTCGCCGTCGATACCGGCGACGATATGGCCCGCGACCGTCGTGCCCTCAAATCCACCAATGTCCTCGGAGGGGCCTCCTTGGCCAGGACAATCGAGAGCAATGAGCGCCATGCCCATGCCCGCAAACGACGCTTGCTCAAACCAGCTGCGGCTCGCACCCGGATATCCATGGAACTGAAGTACCAATGGCACGTGCTCGTCCGAGACAGGTTTAAGGTACTTGGCATGCAGGCGTGCACCACACATGCCGGTATACCAGAGGTCGAAAAACCGACAGGTCGCGGAATCCGCAACCGAAGCCGCCTCAATCGCATAATCGAGCTCGACGGCGTCGGCCTCGGCCATGCGGTCCTTCCAAAAGAAATCGAAATCCGATGGACGGGGCATAGCGCCTCGATATTCACCAAATTGCTGTTGTAGCTCCTGAGCACTTGGCATGGCTCGTGAACCCAACCTTTCGAAATCGCAACGGAGGTGCGCCCGGTAAGGGAACCGGGCGCACGGGAGGGAAAGCGAGGCTACTCGCCGAGCTTGGGATGCAGCAGCGACGGCGCAGCGCCGAGCAGCATCTTGGTGTAGGGGTCCTGAGGGTGCTGGAAAACCTGCTTGGCCTCGCCCTGCTCGACGATCTTGCCGCCATTCATAACGATGATGTCGTCAGAGATATAGCGGACCGTCTGGATGTCATGGCTGATGAACACCATGGCCAGGCCGAGCTCCTTCTTAAGGTCGGTCAGCAGGTTCAGAATCTGCGCGCGGACCGAAACGTCCAGAGCCGAGGTGGGCTCGTCGGCGATGATGGCATCGGGGTTCAGCGACAGGGCACGGGCAATTGCGACGCGCTGGCGCTGGCCGCCCGAAAGCTGGCCGGGAAGAACCTCGGCGGCGGAGCTGGGCAGACCGGTGAGCTCCAAGAGCTCCTTGACGCGCTTCTCCTGCTCGGCCTCGGTACCCAGGTTGTGGACGCGCATGGGGTCGAGCAGTTGCTCGCGAACGACCATGCGGGGATTGAGCGCCGTGGCCGGGTTCTGGAACACGACCGAGATGACGCGACCCATGTGGCGACGGTCCTCGGCGGTACGTTTGGTAACGTCCTTGCCCTTAAAGTAGACCTTGCCGCTCGTGGGGGCCTGCAGGCCGCACATGACGTTGGCGGTGGTGGACTTTCCGCAACCGGACTCGCCGACGATGCCGATGGTCTGTCCGGGCATGAGCTTAATCGTTACACCCTGGACGGCGTGAACCAGGTTGGGGTGCAGAATCGAGCCGGTACGGGTCCTAAAGGTGACGTGGACGTCATCAAGGAAGATGATCGGCTCGACGCCGTTGACTGCGGTCTCGCTCATCTACATCACCTCCGCGTGAGGGGTCAAACCATTTGCCTTGAGCACCTCATCGGGGAGCTCGGAATAGAAGTGCTCGGTGCCGGGCACGCGCTTGAAGACCGGACGGGTGTCCAGGCCAATGCGCGGATGGCTCGAGCGGGGTGCGAAGCGATCGCCCTTGGGGAAATCGCGCGGGCTCGGAACGGCGCCGGGCACCTGGTGCAGGCGGCCCGAACCGCTCTCGATGGACAGGACGGAACCCAGAAGGCCGCGGGTGTACTCGTGGATCGGGTTGGTGAGCAGCTCCTTGGTGGGCGCCTGCTCGATAACCTGGCCGGCGTACATAACCGTGATGTTATGAGCGACCTCGGCGACCAGTGCCAGGTCGTGCGAAACGAAGATCATGGCAAAGCCAAGCTTGGCCTGAAGGTCGTTAAGCAGCTTGATGACCTGCTTCTGGACAGTAACGTCCAGAGCGGTCGTGGGCTCGTCGCAGATGACCAGCTTGGGGTCGCGGGTAAGGGCCATAGCGATCAGAACGCGCTGACGCTGACCACCGGAAAGCTCATGCGGATAGCTCTCGAGCGTACGCTTGGGGTCGAGGCCCACGAGCTCCAGGAGCTCCTCGGCGCTACGGGTGCCACCGCGCTTGGTGAGCTGCTTCATTTGGGCGGAAATGAGCATGGAGGGGTTGAGCGAGGACAGGGCGTCCTGATAGACCATGGCGATATCGGTACCGCGCAGGCCGAACCACTCCTTCTTGCTCATCTTGAGCAGATCGCGGCCCTCCCAGAGAACCTCACCGGAAAGGTGCTCGTCATCGTCGGTCAGGCCCATGATGGCCAGCGTGGTGATGGACTTACCGCAGCCGGACTCGCCTACCAGGCCCATGGTCTGGCCGGGACGGACATCAAAGTTGACGTGGTCGACGACGTTGATATCACCGTGGTGCTCAAACTGGATGCAGAAATCACGGACCGAAAGGATCGGCTCAACGGACTCATCGGGCACATGGCGGTCGTTACGCTTGAGCTCGACATCGCGCAGGGCGCCAAGACGGGCGGACAGGGACTGAGCCTGCTCCTTGTAAGCGCGAACGGGGTCGGAGACCAGCAGGTCGGCCTCGCGGCGCTTGGAGGAATCGGTCGGATCCAGGGCGGCGGAGGGAGCAGCGGCCATGGCGTCGGTAATGCCCTCGGAGAGGATGTTGAGCGCCAGGCAGGTGATCATGATAGCCAGACCCGGGAACAGCGCCTGCCACCAACGGCCAGCGAGCACGCCGCCGCGGGCGTCGGCGAGGATGTTGCCCCAGGTAGCGGTGGGCTCCTGGATACCAGCGCCGATAAAGGTCAGCGAGGCCTCGAAGATGATGGCGTCGGCGACCAGGGTAACGGTGAAGACCATGATCGGGGCGATGCAGTTACGCAGAACATGCTTGATCAAAATCCACGGAGCCTTGGCGCCGGAAACGATGACCGCGCGGACATAGTCCTCGCCGTACTCGGACACGATGTTGGCGCGCACGATACGGGCAATCTGCGGAGTGTACATAAAGCCGATGGCGAAGATGATCGACGGCACTGAATTGCCCAGGATGGAGACGAAGACGGCAGCGAGGGCGATGCCCGGGATGGACATGATGATGTCCAGGATGCGCATGATCGCCTCGGAAACGGACTTGCGCGAAACCGCCGCGAGGGCGCCCACGACCGAGCCGCAAACCAGAGCCATGGCAGTGGCGCCAAAGCCGATGATCAGCGAGTAACGACCACCGTAGAGCATGCGCGACAGAATGTCGCGACCCTTATCGTCGGTACCGAAGATAAATCCGTTGCCGGGAGCCTGGCGAGCCGTAAAGATCTCGACCGGGCTATAGGGGGCAAGGAGGGGCGCCAGAATCGCGGTCAGGGCGACCAGTGCCAGCACGACGGCGGCAATCTTAGAAGACAGCGTCATCTTCTTCCAGCCACCGAGCTTGAGCCCCTTGGAGGCAGCCTTCTCGAGCTGCTCGGTTTGCTTCTCTCGAATCTTTACCATAATCTACACCGTCCTGATGCGCGGGTTGATGAGCAGGTAGAGCATGTCAACCACGATGTTGATGATGATGAAGGCAAGAGCAACGACGATGACGACGCCCTGAACCAGGTTCGCCTCGTTGCCCTGAACGCCCTGCAGAATCGCAGTACCCATGCCGGGGAGGTTGAAGATGACCTCGATGACGACAGCACCGCCCATAAGGTAACCGATCTTAAGACCGAGGGTGGTGACCGGGGTGATCAGCGCGTTGCGCAAAACGTTGATGCCGACGACGACCTTCTCGGGAACGCCGGCGCCACGGGCCATGCGGACGTAGTCCTTGTCGAGTTCCTCGACCATGGCGGTACGCACGATACGAGTCATCTGACCCGTCAGCGGAAATGCCAGGGCGATAGCGGGCATGATCATACGTCCCAGATAGCCAGCCGGGTTGGTGGTGAAGTGAGGCAGAGCACCGGACGCCGGGAGCACCTTAAGGTAGGAAGAGAACAGCAGAATCAACAGAACGGCAAGCCAGAACGACGGGGTTGCCAGGCCGGCGATGGAAAAGACGCGGATCACTTGGTCCGGCCATTTATCGCGATACAGTGCCGCGATGACGCCGAGCAAAAACGAGACGACCGCGCCGATGGCAAGACCGATGAAGGTCAGCTGCATCGTGACGGGCAGGGCCGTGGAGATGCGCTTGGCAACGGAGTTGCGAGCAGCACCATAGGTGCCCATGTCACCATGGATCAGATCGCCCATGTAGCGCACGTAGCGCACGGGCCAGGGGTCGTCCAGACCATACTTCTCATGGTACTCGGCAACCGCCTCGGGCGAGGCACCGTCACCCAACGCCGTATAGGCGGGGTCGGTCTTGGAGAACGACATAAGGAAGAACACCAGGACGGTGACGCCCAATGCCATGATCGGCAGCGCCACGAGACGCCTTCCAATCAAACGTAGAAAGTTGTTCACGTTCTCTCCCCTTTCTTTTGTCGGTAGGACCAACTGGTATATGAGTATGGATACTCATTACAAGACCCGAGCGACATCGAGGCCGCCCGGGTCTTTGTTTCAACTATGAGGACGTTGCCTTACGACCGATGCCCCACATATGACTCAAGCGAGTCTTAGGCCTTGACGGTCGCGACGCCCCTGAAGGACATGCTCGTCGTGCCGATGCCCTTGAAGCCATCGAGGGCCTCGCCGTTGGGCGCGGTGGACGGATCGTCCCAGGAAGCGGAGACGGTCTTGACGTGGACAACGGGGTACAGAACAGCGTTGTCGGCGATGATGTCGAAGCACTCGTTCCACTTCTTCTGCTGCTCGTCGCCCTCGGCGGCAAGAGCCTCGTCCATGAGACCGTGGAGCTTCTCCCACTCAGCGGACTCCTTCCACGGGCAACGGGTCTGCATCCAGACGTTGTCGCCGTACCACCAATTGAGCAGCAGGTCGGGGTCAGCGCCGAAGCAGGACGGATCGCCAGGGGCAAGGAGGATATCGTAGGCCTCGCCGCCGTCGATGGCAGCGTAGGTGGCCGGCGAGGTATCGGTCTGGATGGTCACCTCGAAGCCGAGAGCGTCGAGGTCGTTCTTGACCTGGGCGGCCATGCCCTTAATCTGCTCGTTGTCGGTGGTGCGCAGGGTGATGGCACCCGGGGTGATGCCGGACTCCTCGATGAGCTTCTTAGCCTTCTTGGCGTCGGTCTTGTACACCGTGGAAGCCTCATGATAGTTGGTGAAGCTCTTGGGCAGGTAGCAGCTGGCAGCGGTGGCAAGGCCGGCGAAGGTGTTGCTGACCATCTTCTCGGTGTCGAGCGCATACATGACAGCCTGACGGACCTTGACGTTGTTCCAAGGCTCCTTGGCGACGTTGAACATGATGAAGCGGGTGCCGAAACCCTGAACGTTATCGATCTTGCAGCCGGCGCTCTCGAGCTGGTCGACAGCGTCAGCGGTAACGAGCTCCATAACGAGCGTGGAGCCCTCCTGCTGAGCGGTAACGCGAGCGGTGGGGTCGGTCAGGATGCTGTACTGGATCTTCTTATCCTCGGCAGCATACTCACCGTTGTACTCGGGATTGGGAACCAGGGTGATCTCGGTATCGGAGATAGAGTCGTACATCCAGGGGCCGGAGCCGATCGGCTGCTTGGCGCGATCCTCCTCGGTCTGGGTGGCCGGGGTAACGCGGACGATGGCCAGACGATCCTTGAGCAGGGAGAAGTTGGGGACCTTGGTCTTGACCGTCACGGTGCTGGCGTCCTTGGCCTCGATGGACTCGAAGGGCTGGAAGAACGGAGCATAGGTAGCGGAAGCGGCGCAAGCGGTGTAGGAGGCAACGACATCGTCAGCGGTGACCTCGGTGCCATCGGAGAACTTGGCGCCCTTGCGGATGGTAACCTCGAAAGTGGTGTCGTCCACAGACTTGGGGTCGTCGGTGGCGAGCTCGTTGAAGGTGCTGTAGTCGTGGTAATCGATGCCGTAGAGGCCCTCGACGACGTGCCAGTTAGCACCCAGGCCCACAGCGGAGCCGGTGCTGGCGGGGTCGAAGCTGGACGGAGCGTAAGCGGAACCAGCGGTGATCACGCCGCCGCCACGGTTGGCGGAATCGGTGGAACCGGAAGCGGAACCCTCGTCGCTAGAGCTGCCACCGCAGCCGGTGAGACCAAGCCCTGCGACAGCAGCGACGCTGCCGGTGAGGCCGAGGAACGAACGCCTGGACATACCCTTGTTGATGATGGCCATGTCTTCTCCTATCAATAGAGAATCTTACCCGGGAGCACCTAGACTTGCTCCCGCGCAACTTGCGGACGATATATACCTTACCTACCGACAAACCCAACTTGGGTGCCGCGCTCGGCGACCGATACATACATACGCTTGAACGGTATTTACTACCGTTCACCGAATTCATTGACAAACGATTCGACAGACAGTATGTATCGACGAGGTGAGATATCAGTCTTCGTCAACCCGCAGGATAGCAGGGTTATTCACCATGGCTAGTCAAACGTTTTAGCGTTAATAAAACCCGAAATCAGCAGGTAATCGCCGCGAAATAAATGATTGAAAATCAGCCAATCATGTATATCAGTTGTTTAGAAGCGCGTTTAGTTTTCGGAACGGCTGGCCGATGCCTGGGCGCGCTCGGCATTCCATGCAACAAGTGCCTCGTGGACCGCTTTGGCGACATCGGCCGGAATGCCTCGAACTTCCGCAATCTCCTGCTCGCTTGCCGCGCGCAAACGCTTCATCGAGCCAAAATGGCGCATAATGGCACGTTTTCTGGTGGGTCCCACGCCCGGAACGTCGTCAAGCACCGAAACCGTCATAGCCTTATCGCGCAACTCGCGATGGAACGTAATCGCAAATCGGTGGGATTCATCGCGAACCTGCTTGATCAGATAAAGCGAAGCGGAGCCGGTCGGCAGCACGACGGGGGTCTCGTCCCACGGCACGAAAACTTCCTCATCGGCCTTTGCCAAGCCACAAACTGGTATATCGAGGCCAAGCGCCTCAAGTTGCTTAATTGCAGCGGTCAATTGCGGTTTGCCGCCATCGACAACGAGCAAATCGGGGCGCGAGCCAAAGCGCTCGTCCGCCATGCGCTCGGGAGCATAGCGACGCCCCAGAACCTCGGACATCGATACGAAGTCGTTCGCCTCGTCCAATTCGGCCTGAATTTTAAAGCGACGATACTGGCCCTTGTCGGCACGGCCATTGGTAAATACCACCATCGAAGCGACGGTAAAGGTGCCGTGCAACGTCGAGATATCGAAGCACTCGATGCGCAACGGCGGCGCAGGCAGCGCCAGCGCGCTTTCGAGCTCCAGGAGCGCTTGATTGGTGCGATCGTCAGCATACCCCGTGCGCATCATGTAGCGCATGAGGGCATGGCGCGCATTTTTGGAAGCCATATCGAGCAGGCGGTGCTTTTCGCCGCGCTGCGGCCTATGGAGATGGCAAGAGCGTTCGCGCTTGCCCGCAAGCCACTCCCCCAACGCCTCGGCATCCTCAAGCTCGACAGAGAGATTGATCTCGGCTGGAATATCAGCCGTCTCGTCGTAATAGCGCTTAAGAAAGCCCGATTGAAGCTCTTCCTCGTCGACATCCAGGCCTTTATCGAGGATGAACTCACAAGTTCGAACCGTTCGGCCCTCGCGAACGACAAAGACACAGGCGGCAGAGATAGTCTCTTCGCGATAGAAGCCGATGACGTCGATATCGACGCTCGATGGAAAAACGACCTGTTGGCGATCGTCCAGGCCCCTAATGACTTCCAGGCGACGCTTGACGCGCGCCGCACGCTCAAAATCGAGCGTCTCGGCTGCCTCCGTCATCTCGGACGTAAGCTCGTCAACGACATCCTTGCGATGGCCCGACAAGAAACGTTCGACACGTTTGACGTTCTTGGCATAGTCGGCAGGGGAAATCGCGCCGACGCATGCGCCCGGCCCGCGCCCGACATGGTAGTCAAAGCAGGGACGCCCGTTTTGCGCGCAAATCATATTGACGATGTCTTCTTCGCCCTTATGAGATTCGACGATGCGGCGGCAGCTGCGCCATTCCGCACAGGATGCCGAGCAAATAGGAATAACCTTGCGTAGCGTATCGATGGTCTCACGCGCCGCACGGCTATCGGTATAGGGGCCAAAATAGCGCGTTCCCGGTTTATGACGCTCTCGCGTGTATTTAATAGCCGGAAACAAGTCGCTCTTGGTAATGGCGATAAAGGGATAGCTTTTATCGTCTTTGAGATCGACGTTAAAGTACGGATGGTACTGGCCAATCAGATTGCGCTCGAGCACCAATGCCTCGTGCTCGGTCTCCACCACGATATAGTCGAAACTCGCCACCAGCTGCATCATGAGCGGGATCTTTTGACGCTCGTCCTGCAGTGTCACGTATTGACGCATACGGGCACGCAGGTTTTTTGCCTTGCCCACATAGATGACATCACCCTTGGCATCTTTCCAAAGGTAGCAGCCGGGTTGCGTGGGAACGCGCGAAACCTGCTCGGCAAGTGTTGGAATGTTGTCGTGACCTGCCACGCGCACCTACTTGCGACGAAGCAGCGCCGAGACCTCGGGCATCTTAAAGACGAAGGCGAGACCAAAAGTTACAGCGAGCGAGACGACGCCTGCAACACAAACGTAGCCCAGGGTAATTAGGATCGAACTGCCAAGCGCTCCGACAAAGTGCTCAAGTGCCCACATGACGCCGGCACCCGCGGCAGCGCCCAAGCCACCGAACAGTAGGCCGAAGAAACCGCCATGCAGGATAGACTTGACCTGAAGGCCATGCAGACGACGGCGCAGCCACCACAGTGAGCATCCGACCAAGACTACGTAGTCAACGACGTACGAAAGCGCAATTGCCGGCATACCGTAGCCCAGCACCACGCCAAACAGCAGCACCGAACCGGCCTGTCCAATGGCAGAGTAAAGGCAATAACGACCGTAGGGCTTCATGTCGAGCAGGGCCGAGAAGCTCTTCTGCATCAGCACGACCACGCCGTAGAGCGGCAGGGAAAGTGCCAGATAGATAAGGAACTCCGACACCAGCGCCACACCGGATTCATCGAACTTGCCGGCGCAGTAGATCATGTTGAGCGGACGGGCGAAGACGATCAGATACATCGCAAACGGAATCAGGAAGAAGAGCATCTGGGCGACACCGCGCGAAATGCCCGTGCGGACGCTGTCGTAATCCTTCTCCTGCGCATCGTGAGAGAGTTCGGTATAGAGTGCCGTCGAAAGCGAGGCGGCGATCAGCGCATAGGGCAATGTGTACCACAGGCGCGCATATGCGATGACGGAAGGGCCGGTCTCGGGCTGCACCACCAGCGCGGCGGCATTGGTAATGGAGGTCGAGACAAACATGCACACCGTGGCGAGCAGCGTCGGGATACCAAGCGCGATCGTCTGTCGCAGCGCGGGATCCTTAAAGTCGATATGGATATGAGGATGCACGCCATGCTTGCCAAGCGCGGGAATCTGGCAGGCCATCTGGACAAAGACGCCGAGGGTCGTACCAGCTGCGATCAAGATAATACCGGCCTGCTCGCCAAATTGTGCAGACACGGGAGCAAAGCCCATAAAGCTGGCGATGACGATGACATTGTTGAGAACCGGGGCAAACGTCGACCAGAAATAGTCGCGGTGTGCGTTGAGAACGCCCGAGAACACCGAGCCCAAGCCATAAAACAGAATTTGAATAGCAAAGAAGCGGAACATGAACGCAGCGGTATCCATGCTGCCGCCATCGCCCGAAAGGAACGACTGCGTCCAAATAAAGCCGGGAGCAAACACGGTGCCCAGCAGCGAGATACCGCCCAGCAGCAGAAGCAGAATACCGAGCAGGTTGCCGACATACTCGTTCGATGCCTCGCGACCCCGCTCGCGCCTCACACCCATATACACTGGCAAAAACGCCGTAACGAGCATGCCGCCCATCACGAGCTCGTAGAGCATGTTGGGCAGGTTGTTGGCAACCTGATAGGAGGACGAGAGCAGCGACATACCGATGGCGGCCGCCATGGCCCACGTGCGGATAAACCCGGTGACACGCGACACGATGGTCAGCACGGTCATAAGGCCAGCAGAACGACCAACCGTGGAGTAGTCCGACGAACCCATATCGTCTACGTCGTCCTGAGAGTCCTCATAAACCTCATCTTGTGGCGGCAAATCGTCCACGACGGCAAAGGAGCCGGTCATCGCAAAGGGATCGTCAACCAAAACGGCGTCATCAGCAGGTGCGGCGTCATCGCTGTTCGGCATGTTGTTACCGGATACGGCATCATCATCGAATATGGCATGGTCGCCAAACACCGTGTCAACTTCATTGGCGGCGACGGTTCGGGCAGAAAACGACAGAGGGTCCCAGTCGTCATCACCGTCGATGGCCACGCCCTCGACGGGATCGGTCGAACCAAGCGGCGACCATTCGTCATCCGAAAGAAGCGGTTCGCCATCATCATGAGCCGTGGGCTTGGCGGAATGAGCGGCAGGAGCGCTCTGCGGTGTGCTCTTTCCCTGGGCTGCCATCAAAAACACCGCCGTCTCATCGGGACGCGGCTCACGAGGAGCCTCGGAGGCGATCGGCATCACGCTGGCGCTCGATTGAGCGGCGGCCAAAAAGACAGCCGTCTCATCGGGACGAGCCGAAGAAAGAACCGTACGGGGAAGTGCCGTGCCGGCACCGGCGGCACGCAAGTACACGGCCGTCTCGCCCGGGTCAGCGGCAGCGGACCAGGCGTTTCGAATCTCGTTATCGAACGAAGCGGCCTCGGGCGCGGGCGTCTGAGGAGCCGACCCTTTTGCAAAGTGAGCTCCGCGCTTTGATTCTTCCTGCGGCATCGCTCAGTCCTCTCTCGTGATCGGGGCAACCGTCGCCCCGCAAAATGCAACTAAGTCATCGGGAGCAAGCTCAAGCTGATAGCCGCGCTTGCCACCCGAGATAAAAATGGTATCCCAAAGGACGCATGTCTCATCGATCAGAGTCCGGAAGCGTTTTTTCATACCGACCGGACTGCAACCGCCGCGGACATACCCCGTCGCGGCAAGCAAATCTTTGACATGCATCATGGTCAGCGACTTTTCGCCTGCGGCGCGCGCGGCGGCCTTGAGGTCGAGCTCGTCGGCAACGGGAATGCAGCACACGACATGGTCGTTGGACGGCGTCGTGCAGACCAGGGTCTTAAATCCCTGACCGGGCTCCTCGCCAAGCTGCTCGGAAATCGCGACGCCCAGCCCCGACGATTCGTCGTCATCGTCTTCGTACGTATGGAGAACATAGGGGATGCCGGCGCTTTCCAGCTCACGCATGGCGTTGGTCTTTGGCGTCTTCACGGCCTTCGGCATGGCATATCCTTTCCCTCATATAAGAACGCAATTTTTAAGTATATGTCCATTTGCGCGGCATACGCTATCTCGACAAAGAGAGCGCCACCGAATCGCAAGGAATCGGCGGCGCTCATGTTTCAAAAACACCTATGTATTAGGCATCGAGTTGCGCTTGACGCTCCTTATCGCGTTTGAGCAACGGCGCCAAGAACTTGCCGGTATAGCTCTGCGGGCATGCCGCAACCTGCTCTGGCGTACCCGAGACCACGACAGTTCCGCCACCGTTGCCACCCTCGGGACCCATATCGATCAGACGGTCGGCGACCTTGATGACATCGAGGTTGTGCTCGATCACCAACACCGTATTGCCCGCATCGACTAGACGCTGCAACACATCAAGTAACTGGCGAACGTCCTCAAAATGAAGACCGGTCGTAGGCTCGTCCAAAATATAGAACGTCTTACCCGTCTGACGGCGATGAAGCTCCTTGGCGAGCTTTACGCGCTGCGCCTCACCACCCGAGAGCGTCGTGGCGGGCTGGCCCAAGCTCACATAACCTAGGCCGACGTCATACAGGGTTTGAAGCTTTCGCTTGATCTGCGGAATATTCCCAAAGAAAGCCAGTGCCTCGGCCACGCTCATGTCAAGTACGTCCGAGATAGTCTTGCCACGATAGGTAACCTCGAGCGTCTCGCGGTTATAGCGCTTGCCGCCACAAGCCTCGCAGGGAACATAAATATCGGGAAGAAAGTGCATCTCAATCTTGATCTGGCCGTCGCCC
Source organism: uncultured Collinsella sp. (assembly GCA_900542335.1). Lineage (GTDB taxonomy): Bacteria > Actinomycetota > Coriobacteriia > Coriobacteriales > Coriobacteriaceae > Collinsella. The sequence continues at coordinate 12,314 of UQNG01000007.1, read as the reverse complement.
TTGCACGCCTCGCAGCGTCCGCCGCTCACATTAAAGGAGAAGCGTCCCGGCGAGTAGCCACGCGCCTTCGACTCCGGCGTGCTCGCAAACAGCGCACGCAGGTCGTCCCACAAACCAATATAGGTAGCGGGATTCGACCGCGGCGTACGGCCGATTGGCGACTGATCAATATCGATCACCTTATCGATGCACTCGATACCGTCGATTTTTTTGAACGGGCCCACGGGACGCGTAGAGCGATGGATAGCGTTGGTGAGGGCAGGCGCAATCGTATCGGTGACCAAGGAACTCTTTCCCGATCCCGATACGCCGGTTACGACGGTAAGCGTGCCAAACTCAATCTTGGCGGTAACGTTTTTGAGGTTGTTGGCACATGCTCCCGTAATCTTAAGACAGCCACGTCCGGGGTTGCGGCGTTCATTGGGAACTCGAATCATTCGCTTGCCGGTCAGATAGGCACCCGTCATTGATTCGGGGCACGCCATGATGTCAGCGGGCGTTCCCGCGGCGACCACGTGCCCGCCGTTGACGCCCGCGCCTGGCCCCATATCGATCACATAGTCGGCAGCGCGAATCGTGTCCTCATCGTGTTCAACGACGATAACGGTATTGCCGATATCGCGCAGGCGCTCGAGCGTCTTAATCAGGCGCTCGTTGTCACGCTGATGAAGACCGATCGAGGGCTCGTCCAGAATATAGAGCACGCCCATGAGACCCGCGCCGATCTGCGTTGCCAGTCGAATACGCTGCGCCTCGCCACCGGAAAGCGTCGCCGAGGCACGATCGAGCGTCAGATAGTCGAGTCCAACATCGACCAGAAAACGCAAGCGCTCCAGGATTTCCTTGACGATACGGCCGCCGATAAACTGTTGGCGCTCGGTGAGTTCCAGGCCCTCAAAAAACTCGAGCGATTCACGGCACGACAGGCAACAAACCTCGTAAATGGACTTGCCGCCCACGGTGACGGCAAGCATCTCGGAGCGCAAACGAGCGCCGTGGCAGGTCGAGCACGGCTCCTCGCGAATGTACTTCTCCAGGCGCGCCTTGGTGTTCTCGTTCGTCGTCTCGGTATAGCGTTCGTACAGGATGTTGCGAACGCCCGAAAACTTGGTATCCCACTGGCTGCGACGCCCATCGAGCTTTTGATAGTCGACCGAAATCTTCGTGTCGCCCATGCCATCCAAAAACGCACGACGCACGCGAGGGGGCAAGTCCCCCCACGGCGTATCGGCGCTCACCTTAAAGTGTTTGCAGACCGCAGCAAAAATCTGCGGATAGTAGTTCGAATTGCCAAACAGGCTACCAAAGACTCCGTCGGCAATGGACTTCGAGGGATCCTCAATCAGCGCCTCGGCATCAACGGTTTTCTTAAAGCCCAGGCCGTCGCACTCAGGACATGCGCCATAGGGAGCGTTGAACGAAAAGTCGCGGGGTTGTAGGTCGTCGATGGAGTGCCCGTGCTCCGGGCATGCCAGAGCCAACGAATACTCCAGTAGCTCGCCCTCGGTCCCCTCGGGAGCGTCGCGATCGGGCAGCATGTATACGTTCACATTACCGTGCGCCAAGGCAGTCGCCTGTTCAACAGACTCGGCGATACGGCCCAGAGAATTCTCACGGATCACGATGCGGTCGACTACGACCTCGATATCGTGTTTGAACTTCTTGTCCAGATCGATCGGATCATCGAGCGAGCGCACTTCGCCGTCGACACGCACGCGGCTAAAGCCCTCGGCGCGAAGGTCCTCAAACAGTTTGGTGTACTCGCCTTTTCGCCCGCGCACCACCGGTGCCAGCACAAACGCGCGGCGACCCTCCCCCGCCGCCAAGACTTTGTCGGCAACCTGGTCGGTCGTCTGGCGCTCAATGACGCGGCCGCATTCGGGACAGTGCGGGGTGCCCACACGGGCGAACAGCAGGCGCAGATAGTCATAAATCTCGGTTACGGTGCCAACCGTCGAGCGAGGGTTTTTAGACGTCGTCTTTTGGTCGATCGACACCGCCGGCGAAAGGCCGTCGATTGAATCCAAGTCGGGTTTGTCCATCTGGCCCAAGAACTGGCGCGCATAGCTCGAAAGACTCTCGACGTATCGACGCTGGCCCTCGGCATAGATAGTGTCAAATGCCAGCGAACTCTTGCCCGAGCCAGAAAGACCGGTAATGACCACGAGTTGGTCACGCGGAATGGAAACATCGATATCACGGAGGTTGTGCTCACGAGCGCCGCGAATAACGATAGAAGAATCAGACATGGAAGCTCCTTGCCTCCTATTGCATCGAATCATACTGTCGATGAGTTTAGCGCACTCGACGCGCACAGATGTTCGTAATACAAGATTCGCAGACCTTTAGCTTTGCGTATCGGGTGCTTTGTTTCTCGAAATGCCGTGGAAAGGTTACAGTAATCTACTACTGAACTTAATTTGCTGTAACAGAGGAACGTCCATGACCGAAGATATCCCCCTTGAAATCACTTCGAGCGACATGGCCAATCTGCCCATATTCATCGCCGTCCTTATCGTGGCCACCGTCGTCGTGCGCGTGTATTTTTCAATCAAACACAATGAAAAGCCGCCCATTGCCCGCGTCTTTTGGTGCGCGACGCTCCTCATCCCGCTCGGCATGGTAGCTGCATGGATTACGAATCAATTGCTCGTAAATGAGGACAATTCCCTATGGGTCCTTTCTTATTCGGCGCTCGGTGCTACCGCCGTCATACTTCTTGTCGAGCCCTTGGTTTCGGGACTTATCGACCAAACCGATCTTGCGACGGGAACGGTTGCCTGTATTTGCCGTGACATCCTTGTCATCGCCGCTGTTTCAGCGCTCTCGTTCGTTTCACTCGAAATTGCCTGTAACGAAACGTTCTATCGCATTCCCGCCAACTCATTCGGGTTTTCCGTCGGGCTGCTCGCGACGGTTCTGCTCTCCCTTTATTTGCTGGGACAGCGTCATGGAGGCGTCATGGCCCTCGTGCCCGTCGCCTGTTGTACCCTTGGCATTGCCGAGCACTTCGTCATAACGTTTAAAGGCGAGGCCATCCTGCCGAGCGACATTTTGGCATTGGGCACCGCAATGGAAGTAAGTGAGGGATATGAGTTCACCTTCACTGCAGGAATCGTAACCTCACTCGCCCTGCTGGAGATTTCCCTGGGGCTTCTTTCGCTTATCCGACCGCGAAAGCTCCGTACGCCCGCCCATGTCTTCCCCGCAATCGCCGCTAACCTCTGCGCTTTTCTGCTAGTGACCGTTGTGGGGCTCTTGGGCTTTTCCAACATCGACTTGGAGCAGTCGCTGGATTTTGGATTTGACCGTTGGCAGCCCATCACCACGTATGCGTCTCAGGGTTTTATCACTTCGTTCACCGAAATGGTCAACGAGTTGCCCATTGAAAAGCCCGAAGACTATACGCCCGATGAGGCGCAGAGCATCGAGCAGGAGCTCGCCGCCGCCTACGACAGCACGTATGGCTCGAGCGAGCAGCGCGCGGCGGCCGTTGCCCAGTTCAATGAAATCAAGCCGACGATTGTTGCCGTCATGAACGAGAGTTTTAGCGACCTTTCGTGCTTTGAGCAGCTCCAGGCGGCCGGGTACACCGGTCCCGCATTCTACAACTCGCTTCCCGACACACTTGTTCGCGGCACCATGCTCGCTTCGGTCACCGGTGGCGGAACGGCGAACTCCGAATTCGAATTTTTGACCGGAGCGACAACGGCCTTTGTCGGATTAGGCAAAATCCCCTATCAGCTGTATCAGATGAATGGCGTCAACAGCCTGGCAAAGGACCTTAAAGAGCTCGGGTATACCACTACCGCTATGCACCCGCAAAACCCCGTCAACTACCATCGAGATAAAATCTATCAGCAGCTGGGTTTTGGAGACTTTCTTTCAATCGGCGATTTCGAAGGTGCGCCCTATTACCATGCCGGCGTATGCGACTACGCCACCTACGACAAGATACTCGACCTGCTCAGAACCGACGAAGCCCCGCAGTTCATCTTTGACGTCACGATGCAAAATCACGGCGGCTACGACTATGGCACCGTTCCCGCCGAAGAGCTGACAAACTATTGGGTCGAGGGAGCCAGCGAGGGCGCCAATAGCGCGCTCAATACTTATCTCACCTGCATCAATGCATCCGACCGGGACCTCGAGTACTTTATCAACGAGCTCCGCAATATCGGCAGACCGGTTGTTCTTGTCTTTTTTGGCGACCATCAGCCGAGCGCCGCAACGACTCTCAACGACGAGCTGTACCCTCAGGAAGATACGGCAAGCCACGCTTTCCGTATCTATCAGTCGACCTATTTCGTCTGGGCTAACTATGAAATCGCCGGCAATACCGAGCTCAACGTCTACGACACCGTCGGGGCAAACGAGATTGCAGCTATTACCCTTAATAAGATCGGCGCCCCGCTCACTGACTATCAAAAGGCCCTGCTTGCAACAAGGTCAGATGTGCCCACCATCAATGTCGCCGGCTATCTTGGTGCCGACGGGCTGCGCTACGACTTGGAATCTGAAGACAGCCCATACGCCTCGACGATCGACAAGCTGCAGCGCATGCAATACCTCGAGTTCGCCAGCAAAGTTCAGTAAGCCCGCCCATTCGCTTGGACCCATCGTATTGCAAGCACGCTCGGCCCAAATGCATCGCAAATGACTCCCGCTCGCAAACGAGGGTACAATGACGCTCGTGTCACATCGCGGGGCCCCGGCCCCAACATATACAAAGGAGTCATACATGGGTTGCGAGCACGCACAAGCAGCCGGCGGACAATCAACGCCGTCGCAATTTGAAGAGAATACGCTGTCGGAGGTCAAGCGCGTTATCGCTGTGCTTTCCGGCAAGGGAGGCGTCGGCAAGTCGTTTGTGACGGGCGCCATCGCAACCGAGCTCGCCCGCCGCGGCAACAAGGTTGGCATTCTCGACGCCGACATCACCGGCCCCTCCATCCCCAAAATGTTCGGCATGAGCGGACGCCATGTCCATGCCCTCGGCAACCTCATGCTGCCCGAGATCTCCGAGCACGGCGTCAAGGTCATGAGCTCCAACCTGTTGCTCCAAAACGAAACCGATCCCGTCCTTTGGCGTGGCCCGGTTATCGCGGGCGCCATCAGGCAATTCTGGAGCGAGACCTCGTGGGGCCCCATCGACTACCTGCTGGTCGATATGCCTCCGGGAACGGGTGACGTCGCGCTCACCGTTTTCCAATCGCTGCCCGTCGATGGCATCGTCATCGTCACGAGCCCGCAAGACTTGGTCTCGATGATCGTCGCCAAGGCAGTCAACATGGCCGAGAAGATGAACGTCCCTATTCTGGGCATTGTCGAGAACATGAGCTATATCGAGTGCCCCGACTGCGGCAAGAAGATCGAGGTCTTTGGTAAGAGCAAGCTCCCCGAAGTCGCCGAGCGCTACAACCTCGACATCTTGGGTCAGCTTCCCATCAATCCGTCACTCGCCGAGGCCTGCGATAAGGGTGAAGTCGAGACCGCACTGCCCGATGACATGCTGCCCAAGGCCGTCTCCGCCGTTGAGGCCATCGCCCCGCACAAGACAGACGAGGCCTAAGTGAACGCAAGCGCCTTCTATGACGTCTTGGTGATCGGCGGCGGGGCCTCGGGCCGCCCCGCCGCCATTACGGCGGCGCGTGTCGACAAAAGGGTCTGCGTCGTCGAGCGCGACGTCGCCTGCGGTCTCAAGCTGCTCGCAACCGGAAACGGCCGCTGCAACCTCTCAAACGAATCCATCGACATTCGGCGATATAACCGCCCCGCCTTTGTCGAATCCATCATGGGCCCCCAACCCGAGCAAGATCTCGAGAGTTTTTTCTCCTCGCTGGGCATCATGACGATCCGTGAGGAAGGCCGCCTATACCCGCGCTCCCTTCGCGCCGAGTCGGTTCGCGATGCACTCCTCAATGCATGCGAGCGTTTGGGCATCACCCTACTCTGCGGAACTAACGTCATTGCGGCTCATAAGGCTTCCGAAGGCTGGACGCTTCAGATCGACCGTCCCGCTCATGTACTCAAACCCAAAAAGCACGGCGACCGAAAGACGGAGCTCCGTTCGCTTCGAAAGGCGTTAGCCGATACTCCTCGCACGAGCGATGCCCTGCAGGCAAGGGCCGTGGTTATCGCTACAGGCGGCAACCCCACCGGCATCGCCGAGGTGTTTAGCCTTCCCTTGACGCCCCTGCGCCCCGTCCTGTGCCCCGTATCGGCATCAGTCGTCGGCGACCGGACGGCACTCGGAACTCTGGATGGTCTGCGCGTCCGAGCCCGCTTAACGCTCTCGCGCAGCCACGAAGAGCTCTGGCGAGAAGATGGCGAAGTGCTGTTCCGTGCCTTCGGCATCTCAGGCGTCGCCGCCTTCAATCTCTCTCGCCGTATCAACCAGGGCGACACTGTTCTGATCGACTTCTTTCCAGATTTCTCCAAAGATGAGCTGCTCGATACGCTCGAGCAGCGTGTCAACGTGCTCGGCGATTTTTCGCCCCGAAACTCCCACTGGCTTGACGGCATGCTCGCCCCGCAGCTCTCACACGTCGTCTGTACGGCATTCGAGCGGTGCCATCCCGGCTCGCGCGATGTCATCCACCTGGTCTCAATCCTCAAGCACTTTAAACTGTCCGTCGAAGGGACGGCAGAGGAGCGCTCAGCACAGGTCACGCGTGGCGGCATATCTATCGAGTGCGTCTCGACACCCAATCTTTACGTGAACAGCACCACAGGCGCCCCGCTTTACGTCTGCGGAGAAGCGCTCGACATCGACGCCGATTGCGGAGGCTTTAACCTTGCGTGGGCCTGGATCTCGGGTATTCGCGCTGCAAGCAGCCTGTAGCCGCGCAGTCTATAATCAAAAACGCATTCGGGCCGTCTGGGATACCGGACGGCCTCTTTCTTGCCTCTAAGGAGACCTCGATGATCGAAATCACCCAAGTCAACGCGACGCTCGATGAGGCCGGCGACGAAAACGCCTGCCTTGCTATTGGCAGACGCGCCGTCAAACGAGCCCTGCGATGCGAGGATTCCCAGATTAAAGCCATTGAGCTCCATCGCAAGTCAATCGACGCCCGTAAAAAGCGAGATGTTCATTTTATTTTGAGCTTTCGAGTTGAGCTGACAAGCTCCCGACTCGAACAGGAAGTGGTCGACCGCGTCGCCGAGCGCAACCGCTCGCGCATCCGCATGGTTGACGGCGAGGCTCCTTCATTCCCCAACCCCGTCCCGAATGCACCCAAGGGGCGTCCCGTCGTTGTCGGCGCCGGTTGCGCCGGTCTCTTCGCCGCCCTGACCCTTGCCGAAGCGGGCCTTAAACCCCTGCTCATCGAGCGCGGCGACCCGGCATTTCGCCGCTCACATGCGATCGACCTCTTTCTAAAGGAGCGCATCCTCGACCCCGAGAGCAATATCCAGTTTGGTCTGGGCGGCGCGGGGACCTTCTCGGACGGCAAGCTCAATACGGGAACCAAAAATCCCGCCCATCGCCTTATCCTCGAGACCTTCGTCGAAGCGGGCGCTCCCCGCGATATTCTATGGGATGCAAAACCGCATATTGGCTCCGACATCCTCCCCGCCGTCGTTACCAGCATCTCCCAGCGCATTGAACAGCTCGGAGGAACCGTTCGTTATCGAACGAAACTCGTTGACATTCACACTGACACATCTGGCGCCATTGTCGGTATCGACATCCAGTCGTCCCACGACGCGACAAGCGAGTCAATCAACACAAAGCATCTCATCCTTGCTTGCGGTCATTCTGCCCGCGACGTATTCGAGGTTCTCAAAACCCATGATGTCGCCCTCGCTCAAAAGACGTTTGCCATGGGCGTTCGCATCGAACACCCGCAGTGTGATATCGATCGGGCGCAATATGGCCCCGCGGCGGGTCATCCCGCGCTCGGAGCAGCCCCCTATAAGCTCGTTACCCATCTTCCCAACGGCCGCAGCGTATTCTCATTCTGCATGTGTCCTGGCGGACAGGTTGTCGCAGCCTCTTCAGAGCCCGGCCATCTGTGCGTCAACGGCGCCAGTCTCAACGCCCGCGCCGGCCGCAACGCAAACGCCGCTCTCCTCGTTAACGTCACGCCCGACGATCTCCCCAGCGACGATCCTCTTGCAGGCGTAGAACTCCAGCGCATTTGCGAGCGGGCTGCCTATCGCCTTGGCGGCTCCAACTGGAACGCACCGGCACAGCTCGTCGGCGATTTCCTTGCAGAACGCGCCAGCACGACATGCGGCAAGGTAAAGCCCACCTATCCGCTCGGCGTGACTTGGACAGCAATCGATGAGTCATTGCCGCAACATATCATCGAGTCGCTTCGTCTGGGAATTCCCTTACTCGGCAAAAAACTGCGTGGCTACGACCATCCCGATGCCGTCCTCACCGGTGTTGAGACACGCTCGAGCTCTCCGGTCACCGTTACTCGAGACCGTCAATGCCACGCTGTATCGACCCCGGGGCTCTACCCTTGCGGCGAGGGGGCCGGATATGCCGGAGGAATCATGAGCGCAGCTACCGATGGCATCCGTTGCGCCGAAGCCCTGATCGCAGACCTCTAGCGCACGAATTCCAGCACGCAAAAGACACAGGCCCCGAGCTCCACAGGGAACTCGGGGCCTGTTCGCTATTTCTTAAACCGTGCACCCTGGCGTTTTCTGCCCGATGCGAACGTGGAACCCTTGCGGGCCTGCGAACGTAAGCGCTCGATCGTCTCGTCCTCAGACGCACCCTCGAGCATCGCCCGAATCTGAACGACAGCATCGCGCAGGCGCGCCGCCTCCTCAAAGTCCATGGCGGCAGAAGCGTTGCGCATATCCTCTTCCATGGTTTCGACGATCCGCACAAGCTCGTCATGCGGCAGTTCTTCCAACTGCTCCGCAAGTGTCTGCTCGGGTGCCACCGTTTCCGGCACGCCGCCCTCGCCCGACTCATCGGGCGTATAGAATGCGCCATGGCCAAGGGAGTCGCCCTTCGAGCGCCCCTTGGAACCCACAGTCTTTTCGGCCTCGGCAATAAAGCTCGAAATGTCGTTAATGGCCTTGCGGACCGTCTTGGGCACAATGCCATGCTCTTCGTTATATGCCATCTGAATCTCGCGACGGCGCTGCGTCTCCTCGATGGCTTCTTTCATCGAATCGGTCACAACGTCTGCATACATGATGACCTCGCCGTCGGCATTACGGGCCGCACGGCCAATCGTCTGAATCAACGAACGGCGATTGCGCAAGAAGCCTTCCTTGTCAGCGTCGAGAATTGCCACCAGCGAGACCTCAGGAAGGTCTAGACCCTCGCGGAGCAGGTTGATGCCAACCAAAACATCGATCTTTCCCTCGCGCAGCGTTCGCAGGATCTCGACACGGTCCATCGTCGCCGTATCGGAGTGCATGTAATTGACCTTAATGCCAGCGTCGAGCAGGTGGTCGGTAAGGTCCTCCGCCATGCGCTTGGTCAGCGTGGTCACCAAGACGCGTTCCTTGCGGGCCACACGTTCGCGAATCTCATCCTCGAGATCATCGATCTGACCGCGAACTGGACGCACGTCAATTTTGGGGTCGAGTAGACCGGTCGGTCGAATGATCTGCTCCACATCGTTTTGACTCACACGCAGCTCATAATCACCTGGCGTTGCCGAAACATAGATGAACTGGGGGATCCTCGCCTCAAACTCATCAAATCGGAGCGGACGGTTATCGAGTGCCGAGGGCAGGCGAAAGCCGTGCTCCACCAAGGTCACCTTACGCGAACGATCGCCCTCATGCATACCGCGGATCTGCGGCACCGTCACATGGCTCTCGTCGATGATGCAGAGCATATCCTTGGGAAAGTAATCAATCAAAGTAAAGGGCGGCTCGCCCGGCTTGCGGCCATCCAAATGGCGCGAATAGTTCTCGATGCCGTTACAAAATCCCATTGTCTCGAGCATCTCAAGATCGTAATCGGTGCGCTGCTGCAGACGCTGCGCCTCGAGCAACTTGTCGGTCGCCTTGAGCTCTGCCACACGCTTCTCGCACTCTTCGCTAATCGATTTCAGAGCCGCCTTGACCTTGGGTTTCTCGGTAACGTAGTGCGATGCCGGCCACACAGGAATAGCCTCGTACTCACGAAGCATCTCGCCGGTGACCTCATCGATTTCGGCGATAAGCTCGACCTCATCGCCAAAGAACTCAAACCGCAACGGATGCTCGGCATAGGGCGGATACACGTCGACGACATCGCCACGCACGCGAAACGTACCGCGCGCCAGGTCATAATCATTGCGATCGTATTGAATATCGATGAGCGCATGGATAAAGTCATCACGCTCGAGCGGCACTTTCTTGTCGACATTCGGCGCCAGCCCCGCATAATCCTCAGGAGAGCCAATACCATAGATACAAGACACCGATGCAACGACGATCACATCACGTCGAGAGAGCAGCGAGGCGGTCGCCTGATGGCGCAGCATCTCGACTTCTTCGTTGATCGAAGAATCCTTCTCGATATAGGTGTCGCTTTGCGGCACATACGCCTCGGGCTGATAGTAATCGTAATACGATACGAAATAGACTACGGAGTTATTGGGGAAAAACTCCTTGAGCTCGCTTGCAAGCTGAGCGGCAAGGGTCTTATTGGGAGCCATGACAAGCGTCGGCTTACCCAAGGCCTCAATGGTTTTGGCCATCGTAAAAGTCTTACCCGAACCAGTCACACCCAGCAAAACCTGATAACGGTCTCCGTCCCTCACGCCCTGCACAAGCGACTCAATGGCCTTGGGCTGGGAACCGGCAGGCTCATAGGGAGAAACGACTTCAAATGGCACCTCAGAGCCCTCAACGCCAAAGCGTTTAAGTTCACCGCCAACGCGCTCTACTTCAAATTCCGCCATGGATACTCCTAACTCATACATCTGCAGTATACGCAGGCGGTGGGCTTAGTCCTATACGAACCGATCGGGATAGAGAGTCTTATAGCGAACCCAGGCATTATTGACGCGGATCAGATAAGCCTGCGTCTCGGGAAAGGTAATCGCGTTGTGAAGCGATGTGTCCTGCTGTGCCCAACCGTCCACATTACCCATGCCGGCGTTATATGCGGCAATAGCGCTGTCCGTCGACCCGTTAAAATACGTTAGAAGATACGAAAAATACGCACAGCCAAACTCGATGTTCGTAGCGGGATCGTTAAGGTTGTCGGCTGAATACTCACTACCATCGACAAGACCCAAGGCAATCATATCCTGGGCAGTCTCAGGCATCAGCTGCATCAATCCCCGAGCGCCTTGATTCGACTCAGCCTCGGGATCCCAATTCGATTCAGACTTTATGACAGCACACACCAGATACGGATCAAGATTGTGCGAAATGCTCGATTGCTTTACATATGCCTCATAGTCAATCGGATACAAAGGCTTAAAGAAGGCGGCAGGGGCATACGAGTAGACGAGCGAAATAAGGCCGAAGACGAACACAACGACAATTGGCGCCACGCGATACCACGTAAAGAAACGTGTCTTAGGCATCGGCCTCCTCCTTATCCGCTACATCCCCGAAGCCATGGCGCGCAAGCCATGCGTCCAGTTGTTCATAGAGCGAATTATCGCCTGCCGCATTATCGATTACCGTCGTAGCGAGATTGCAAAGCGAAGCCTCATCAGGTTGGCATGCAGAGCGAGCATCAAAATCAGAGGACCCCATACCACGATGAATGGCACGCTCGCGACGAACTGCTAAAGGAGCGCTGATAACCAGAATTTCATCAGCCAGGCCAAAAGCATCCTCAAAACCAGTCGGGGCAGAAACCTCGACAACCGCAAAGGGATAACGGGGGGACGAAACCGTGCAGCAAACCGGATCAAGAATCCTCAGCGACAACTGATCGATAAGGACCGGATGGACAATACCGTTGAGCCGAGCGACGGAATCAGGAGAAACAAAAGCTCGAGAGGCTAAAACGCTGCGACGAACGCCGCCCTCCTCGTCAAGAATGTCCCAGCCAAATTCCTCAGCGAGTGCGCCAACGAGATCAGAACCCGGAACATATAACGATTTTGCGAGATCATCCAAATCAATGAGCATGGCGCCGCGAGACTCAAGATAGCGACAGGCGGTCGACTTACCCGAAGCAATATTGCCCAAGACAAAAACGGTAAACATCAAGTCCTCCCTAACGCCAATGGGAGTTATTATCGCGCAAATACAAAAGAAGGATTCAAAATACAGCCAAACAGTAAGACAAGCTAAACGAAGGCGAGTTCTTGTATTACAGCTCTCTATCAAACGCAAAAAGGGGGAGGCCGCGAGGCCTCCCCCTTCTCAATCCGTTGCGGCGG
>UQNG01000006.1:0-49049 GCA_900542335.1 uncultured Collinsella sp. | reverse complement strand
GGGCCATATCGACAGCGCCGTCGCCTGTGGCAGCGTGCAAGCCGATCGAGGGCTCGTCCAGCACATAAAGCACGCCTGTCGATCGGTTGCGCACCACGCGGGCGAGCTGCACACGCTGGCGCTCGCCCGTGGAAAGCGTGGCACCGGCGCGGTCGAGTGAAAGGTAATCGAGACCCAGGTCGACCAGACGGCGAGCCGCGCCCAAAAACGAATCGCAGATATCCGTCGCCATGGGCTGCATCTCGGGCGGCAAGGATGCAGGCACCCCGCGCACCCACTCAATCGCCTCGCCCAGCGTCATGGCCGCCGCCTGTGCCAGATTGATACCGCGCACTTGGGGCTGGCGCGCAGCCTCGGAGAGACGCGTGCCGCCACAGCCACGGCATGCTCCCTCGCGCAAAAAGCGCGCAACGCGTTTTAAGCCCTTATCGTCCTTGACCTTGGCGAGCGCATTTTCGACGGTATAGACGGCGTTGTAATAGGTGAAGTCGAGCGGCGTGGCACCCTCGCCGTTTTTGGGGACGTAGAGAATGTGCTTCTTAACCGCCGGACCATGAAACACGATGTCGCGCTCTTGAGGCGTGAGCTGGTTAAACGGCACGTCGGTGCGCACGCCCATCTCGCCAGCCACCTGCTTCATCAGATCCCACATGAGCGTGCCCCAGGGAAGCACTGCGCCTTCGTTGATAGTCTTTGACTCGTCGGGCACCAGGCTCGCCTCGTCCACCTCGCGCATGACACCGGTGCCGCCACAGGCGGGACATGCACCGCCGCTGTTAAACGCAAGGTCCTCGGCACTCGGCGCGTAGAACTCGCGACCGCACGCAGGGCACGTGAGCGACAGGCCTGCGGCAACGTTAAGGCTCGGCTCCACACGCGCCCCGCAGTGCGGGCACACGTGATGGGCGCAACGGCTAAAGAGCAGACGCAGGCTATTGTTGAGCTCGGTCATGGTGCCAAAAGTGGAACGCACGCCCGGCACGCTCGGACGCTGGTGTAGCGCGAGCGCCGCCGGTACGTGCAATACCTCATCCACCTGGGCGTGTTCGGCCTGTGTTAGGCGACGACGAGTATAGGTGCTGAGTGCTTCCAAGTAGCGACGCGAGCCCTCGGCATAAAGAACCCCCAGCGCCAGCGAACTCTTGCCCGAACCCGATACGCCGGCAATGCCCACGAGCTTTCCCAGCGGAATATCGATATCGATGTCTTTGAGGTTATGGACACGTGCGCCACGCACCTCAATAGCCTGCGGGCTCATCTTCTGTTCCGTCACTTTTATCACCCTACTCATGCCATAAAATGCGGTCGCGGATATACTCGCCCAGTATGGGCACGGTAAACCGGACGAGGCCGTATCCGGCTGCCTCGATGACGCGCTCGCGAATCAGGCTTGCGCGATATTTACTTGCCCAGCTCTGGGTACGCTCGCAGCGCTCAATGATATCCGCCATGCGCGTCGGTTTGCCCTCGTCAACCGCCATAGCCTCGATAAAAAGGCGCTGTGGACTGCGCAGCCCGTAATACAGGGGCGCGTCAACCGCTTCGTAGAACTCGGAGACGGCATCCACGTGCCCAGCCTCAACATCGTGCTCTTCAATGGCCTGCGAGCCACGTCGGACAGCAGAGCGCCACATGTAATAGCCCACCAGCTGAACCATATAGGGATGCCCCATGCTCTTGCGTGCCGCAAGGTCCGCCGTCTCCGCGTCAACGTAAAGACCAGCGTCTTTGACCGTCTGGATATATGAATCGCGCACCTTGGGCAAAGAAATCGCCCCCAGCGTACGCTGCTGGGCACGGCGCAAAAACGTCACGCTCGGCTCTTCGAGCAAGTCATCAACCATACTGGGCAATCCAGCGAACACCAGCGCAAGACCGCGCTGGTCGCTATCGGGCAAGCCCGTGGCATCCTGGTCTCCGAGCACCTGCTGATAGAGAACGGCAAGAGCCGCCAGCTCCTCGATAGACACCGATTGTGCCTCGTCAATCGCAAACAGTATGCCCTTGCCTGGGCCGAGCCTCTTGAGGCGCTCGTTGACCAGTCCTCGCAACGTCTCGCCCTTTGCTCGCGCCGCCTCGACCGACATCCGGCCAAACGACGGACCAAACTCCATTGACGTCACAACGGGTTTATTCGAGCGAAGCGCGTCGGCCAAGCGGTTGCATAAGCCAAGCGAAGCGGAATCGGAGACAACCGCCCATCCGCGCTCGCTGGCTAGACGTTGCAGCTCCCGCAGGAGAACCGTCTTGCCGCAACCGCGGTTTCCCGTAATGAGCATGAGCCTGCCCGGCGCTCCGGCGCCGTTATCGAGCCCTTCCTCGAAATCTTCGATGACCGACTCGCGACCGATGAGTATCGGAGGCCGCTTGCCAGCCGTGGGCTTAAAGGGATTTGGATTCATGTCGGCCTCCTCGGATTGGCAAACCTTGGCAATAGTTATACCAACTTGTACCGAGTTATACCAATAGCATGTGACAAAGGAACTGTCCCTTTGTCACATGTGGCCGAAAAACTCGGCGTCTGCTGCTCGCCAGGGGCGGAAGGTGGCGGGATCGATCTTTACGTGCGCCGCGGCGGGCACATCGTACCATTTGACCGTGTAACCGGCGCCGTGAGAGCAAAAGACCGAGTCGGGCGTGTTGGGCAGATCGGCCTCGGGCTCATAGGCGGCCGTCTCGATTACGCGCTCGGCATCATGGCAAGCCGCATAGCCGGCGAACTCCAGGTACAGATGCCCGCGACCGCTCGTGTAGACGGCCACCTCCAGCGCGTAATCCTGCACCTCGGATGCTGGCACGCGACCCACAAGCTTTGTCCGGTCTCCCGCCATCGTCGGCGGCTCGTACTCGGCACCCATGCGTGTGGCATCCGAGAGCGCCCGGCCCACGCACTCCCCCGGCACCTCGAGTTCAAAGCGATACCACGGCTCCAACAGCACCGCCGCGCCGGCCTCACGCGCCTGCATCAAACCCTGACGAATCGCGCGGTACGTGGCCTGGCGAAAATCGCCGCCCTCGGTGTGTTTGGCATGCGCACGGCCGCCCGTGAGCGTAATGCGCACATCGGTGATGGGCGAGCCGGTCAGCACGCCCAGGTGATCGCGCTCCATGGCGTTGGTGAGTGCCAAACGCTGCCAGTTAAGATCGAGCTCGTCGGTCGAGGTCACGGTGCCAGACTGCACGCCCGAACCCGCTGCCAACGGCTCCAGGCGCAGATGCACCTCGGCATAGTGGCGCAGTGGCTCAAAGTGGCCCACGCCCTCGACCGGCTGCGAAATAGTCTCCTTATAGAGAATGCCGCCAGACTCAAACGCAACCGAAAGGCCAAAGCGATCGGCCAACATCCGCTGCACGACCTCGAGTTGCACGGCGCCCATCAACTGCAAATGAATCTGCTCAAGATGCGTATTCCAGCTTACGCCGAGCATGGGATCTTCGTCCGCCAGCTCAGTCAACGCTTTGAACACCGCATGGACATCGTGTTCGCCCGGAAGCACCGTATAGGTGAGGACCGGCGCAATGACGGGCGCATCGCCCGCGGGCTCCGCACCCAGGGCGTCCCCTGGGCGAACGTGCGCAAGACCCGTCACGGCACAAATACCGCCAGCGGCAACTTCTTGGGCAAGCTCATACTTCTCGCCGTTATAGATGCGTACCTGATCGACCTTCTGCTCCCATGCCTCGGCACCGGAACGTCCGCCAATCACCTGCTTGGCATGCAGCGTGCCGCCCGTCACCTTGACCCAGGTAAGACGCTCACCGCGATCCCCGCGGCTGACACGATAGACGCGCGCGGCAAACTCCGGGAGCCACGCCTGTTCACGCATCAGCGCGCATATGCCATCCAGCAGCTCGTCCACACCTTGGTCCTTAAGCGCCGAGCCGGCAAAGCAGGGAAAGAGCTTGCGCTCGGCAACCATGCGCGACAGCGTCGCGACGGAAAGCTCACCCGTCTCGAGAAACTCCTCGAGCGCTGCCTCGTCCAACGCAGCAGCGTCCTCCTGAACGGCGCCGCCCGCCAGCAGTTCGTTGGCATCCAGGCAGCCTTCGGAAAGACGCTGCCCGAGCTGTGCCAGCAAAACATCGCGGCCGGGATTCTCCAAATCGATTTTGTTGATAAAGATGAACGTCGGGATGTCATAGCGCGCAAGCAGGCGCCACAGGGTTTCGGTATGCCCCTGCACGCCATCGTTGGCACCCACAACCAAAATCGCGTAGTCCAGGGCGCGCAACGTGCGCTCAGCCTCGGCCGAAAAATCGACGTGGCCGGGCGCATCCACGAGCATGACGTGGGTATCACCGTGGTCGAGCACGGCCTGCGACGAGAAAATCGTAATGCCACGCTCGCGCTCGATCTCGTTCGTATCCAAATGCGAATCGCCATCGTCCACGCGGCCGCGCTTGCGAATGCGACCCGCGTTGAACAGCATGGCCTCGGCCAACGTGGTCTTGCCGGCATCGACATGCGCCAAGATTCCAACGACCGCTTGCTTCGACATGGCTCTCCTCTTATTACGAGCCCATCGCACGCGACAACGGGCGTTCACGCTCCACACTGGATGATACAATTTACGAGCCGGCGGGCGAAGCGGGCCCTATCCCCCGACCGAGCTCATCGCTCCGCGTTGCCGCGCGGCGATTTTCGTAGGTTCGCGCCTTGCGAAAGCCGGCACCTCCCCATTTTGTCTGCCCGGGCTCATCTGGGGCGATAACAACGCGAGCCCCACAACAACGCGTTTTACCAAAAATGGCCCCACTCGGGGCCATTTTCATTTCGGTGAAACGCTGGTATGTGACTCGGCCTTTATGCCTCGCGCAGCCAATCAAACGCGACGCGCGGCGTACCGTCCGACACATATACGATACCGGCGCGCTTAAACCCCGCCTTAATACTCGCGCCTTGCATGGGCAGGTTATCCTGATGCGTGTCGATACGCAGGTGGTTGGCGCGCTCCTTGGCAAAGGCAAACATCGCAGCCGCGATGCCGTGCGCGGTGCCATCGGACGCCACACGGTGCAGCACGGCGTACGGAGTGTCGCTGCGCCATTGACCGCCCTCAATGACGTCATAGCACTCGTCCGGACCCGGTAAAAAGGCAAACGTCGCCACCACGCGACCGTCGACTTCGCACACATAACTGCCACCAGCGGCAATATCGGCAGCCAGTTGCTCGGCCGAAGGCGTGCCCTCGGGCCACTGCGTGGCGTTGCCATGCGCGCGCATAAAGGCGCGGGCCACGTCATAGATAGCCATGACGGCGGGAGTGTCGGTATCGAGGGTTTTTCTGATCATCACGCGACGACCTCACGTTTATTGGTATCACTTTGATTGAGCAATGATACCAACGTTTTGAGAAGGGCGCGAAGCAGATGGGAAGCAAAAAGCGAGCCGCCTGGTCAAAGGCCAAAAGCGAGTTTTTAGGCGCTGCCACCGGCGGCGATATGAGCGACCTGTTTGCACGCGAGGACGAGCGCCGCGACGCCCTGGACGCCGAGCGCGATGAAGCCTGGCGCTACAAGTCGTGCGAGCGCAAAAACCGTTACGACACGCGTGCCGAGGCCGAGGCAGTTATGGCCGACTGCGAAAACCGCGGACGCCGCGGGCTGGCCTGCTACAAATGCGAATACTGCGGCGGATGGCACCTGACGTCGCACCCTTGGAAATAGGCGCCGCTTCGGCACGGCACTGACGGAGCGCCAGCTATCGCGCGCAAGCTACGGGTGCGGCGGCACCAAAACATCGTAGCGAACGGCCTTGCCCGCAAGTTGATAGCTCGGCTTAACGCCGGCAAGCAGCGGCCCCTTCACCGGTCGCTTGATAACCACCTTGCGCGGATGCACCGCAAGCGCAGCTTCGACCAGCGTCTCCTCATCGGCGCACGGCTGTTCCAGATGGTGCAAGAGTTGGAACTTCTTTTTAACCGCCGCGCTCTTGGTGCGCCCGGGAAACATGGGGTCCAGATACACCACGTCGGGAGCGGCAAGCTCGCCCTGCCCGATCAGCTCAGCTGTATGGCGAAGGCCGGCAATGCTGTCCTCGCCCGCATGTAAGCGCATACGCGACACGGCAACCGCAAGCGCCGGATCATCTGCCGCGCGATCCAAGGCATCCTTGAGGAGCGCCGCGATCACGCAATCCTGCTCATACAGATCGACGGTAAAGCCCGCGGCCGCCAGCAGCAGCGAATCCTCGCCAAAGCCTGCCGTAGCGTCAATCGCCCATGGTCGCTCGATGCCCTTTGTGCGCGCAGCCTTCACCAACAGCTCTTGCTGCAGACGGCCCTGCTTGAGTCGCGGCAGCATGCGGCCAAAATCGGCACGCAGCTCCATCGTGCCGTCGGTGAGCGTGAGGCCCTCGGACTTCCCGGTCAGCTCAAGCCCCGCGGCCCGAGCAACAGAAAAGGGATCGACGACACCCATGGGTACTCCTTAACAAGCAAAACGAATACGTGAGCGCCGTTCATGCCAGCACCCAACCGTCCGCTATTGTCCCACATGCGACATGGCCCACAGCATCCCAATGCAAAGCACCGCCATCAATCCCGTGCACACGGCAGCGATCACAGAATCACCCATGCGCCTTCCCAACGACCGCGGCTCACGCACTTGCCCTGCTCCGTACATCATGACTCCTCCTTGAGACCAGCTCCTTGTTACGGCCTCATCATCGCAGCGCCGCACATGGGCTGCCATCGATTTGGCTTACGTCCAGCTTTCCTTTTTGAAAGGTTGGGGTGGGCTGCGCGGGGTCAAAGCGCTTTCAGGCGCATGCATCGCCGCGTTGAACTACAATGTGCTTCACCATATGTGCAGCACATGGGGTACGTCAGATTGACGTACCCGTATCGAAAGGACCAGCCATGAGTTCCGCTCGCAAGACTCTCAAAATCCTTGCCCTCGTCTACTTTGTTTTGGGCATCGCCAGCCTCGTCATCGCCGGCGTCGGCATCGCGACCGGCAACCTCGATTCCACGTACGGGTCGAACGCCATGCTCGCCGCGGTCGTGCTGGTCGCCAAGGGCCTCATCGACCTCGCCGCGGGCGTTGCGGGCATCAAGGGCGCCAACAAGCCTTCGCAGGTAGACGGCGCATTTAAGCTCGGTATCGTTGCCGCGGCAGCCACGCTCCTCCAAGCCGTGCTCACGCTTCCCGCGCTCGGCGGCAGCTCTGTCAATATCGTCGCCTTTGTCATTGTGGTCTACGACCTGCTCTTTGTTCAGCAGGCACATGCCGTTAAGGCCGAGAACAAGGACCGCCTGTAAGCGCTCGCTTCCCATAACCTCTGCAGCCAAGCAACTAAAAAGGGCCGATCGCGCATCTCCGCGGTCGGCCCTTTACGTTTGCCCAGATAAAACCTACCAAAATAAACCTGTCCCTTTTTGGCAGGTTGTTAGCTGTGGCGGTACTCGGCAATGATGAAGTCGATGTCAGTCTGAAGGGTATCGAGGTTTGCCAGTCGCTCTTTGTCGGCAGGGCGCGTGCGGTAGTAGTACGGAGTCATCTGGAACACTGCCTCGATGTCGGCCTGGGTCTGGAGCGTAATATTCGCAGACACCCGCTGCGTTCCGACCAACTCGAGCTCGGTAGTCTTCGGCAGTTTCTCGTCATTGAGATATGGCGTGTCGTAGAGCACTTCCTTAAGCCCAAACAGATGACGGGCACCCGGCACCACGGTATAGAGTGAGCCCTCTGGCGCCAGTACGCGGGCAAACTCACGCTCGTTAAAGGGAGCAAAGAGCTCGGTCACCATATCGAAGGCGCCATCGGCCACGGGGATATCCTTCATGTTGGCCACGAAATAGGTCGCATCGCCGCGCTTGGCGGCCAGGCGCACCATCTCCTTGCCCAGGTCGAAACCGTAAGCATCCACGCCCGGCACCGCGCCCATGGCACTGGTGTAGTAGCCCTCGCCGCAGCAAATGTCGAGCAAGACCAGCGGCTTGTCCGACGTAGCCGCGCACCGCTGAGCTCGTTCGCGCACCAGCTCGACCATCGCATCGCGCAACGGCGCATAGTAACCGCGGTTCAGAAAGTCGCGACGGCTGCGTGCCTGCGACTTGGGATCGCCCATGGAGTCGCCGCTCTTGGACGAGCGCAGCAGATATAGATAGCCCTCGCGAGCACGGTCAAACCGGTGTCCGCCCGCGCATGCAGCGCCGCGTTCGTCATCCACCAGCGGCTCATGGCAAACGGGACACAACAACATGGCAACTCCTTAGCGCGAACAACACAACGCCCACCATTGTCGCACGCCTTCCCCGCCTAGTCATTGGGGACGTTCTTGAATGAGTAATCGTTTTAGAACGTCCCCAATGACTAGTCGATTAGGAGTATCATCGTCTGCGCAAATAAGCACAAAAGAGCATGTTAGAGATTGAGAGCGTATGGCTGACACCGTATCTAAGCACATTGACATGACCACCGGATCGCTGTGGCGCAATGTTCCCCTGTTCGCCTTCCCCGTGGCCGCCACGAGCATCTTGGAGCAGCTGTCGAACCTCATCGCCACGGTCATTATCGGTAACTTCTCGGGTGACCAGGGAACCCTCGCCATGGCGGCGGTCGGCTCCAATGTTCCGCTTACCAGTCTTATGCTCAACTTGTTTATTGGCATGTCGCTTGGCTCCAACGTGGTCATCGCCAACGCTATCGGCCGCAACGATCAGAACATGGTCAAACGCGCCGTCCATACCTCGATTTTAATGGCGCTCGTGGGCTTTGTCGTCATTGCGCTGGGCGAGATCTTTGCCGAGCCCATGCTCGCCGCGCTCAATGTTCCCGCCGAAACCATGCCGCTCGCTTCGCTCTACCTGCGCGTCTTTTTGCTCAGCATGCCCTCGATCTTGCTCTACAACTTTGAGGCCGCGATCTTCCGCTCCGTCGGCATCACCCGCATGCCGCTGCAGGCACTTGCCGTGTCCACCGTCCTCAACATTGGCCTGGATCTCATCTTTGTCCCCATACTCCACTGGGGCGTCGCGGGCGTCGCCATCGCCACCGCTATCGCCTACACTGTCAGCGCCGCCACGCTCTTTATCCGCCTGCTCAAGACCGACTCCGTCGTCCGCGTCACCCCGCGCGACCTGGCTATCGACCCCGTCGCCCTCAAGCGCATCGTCAAGATCGGCCTGCCCGCCGGCATCCAGAGCGCCGTCTTTGCCGTCGCCAACATCATCATCCAGTCTGCTATCAACAGCCTGGGCACCGAGGTCATGGCGGCATCGAGCGCCGCTATGAGCTTGGAGTACGTATGCTACAACCTGCTCAACAGCTTTAGCCAGGCTTGCACCACCTTTGTGGGACAAAACCACGGTGCCCGCCAGATCGACCGCTGCACCAAAACGCTCAAGGTCTGCCTGGTCGAAGGCGGTATCGTTGCACTCACCACGATCATCGTTATTGTCGGCCTGGGACGCGAGATCTTGTCGCTGTTCAACAGCGATCCCAACATCGTCTCGATCGGCTATATCCGCGTGTGTTCGATCTTCCCGGCGTACGCCTTTAGCATGTTCTACGAAAACATGTCCGGCTACCTGCGCGGCTTTGGTATCTCGCTCACGCCCGCCCTCATCACCATGATCTGCGTCTGCGGCATCCGCTTCTATTGGGTGTTCTGCGTGTTCCCGCACTTCCGCACCTTTGCGAACATCATGATGGTCTACCCCATCAGCCTGGGCACCACGGCGTTCTTTATGGTCGTGGCGGTACTACTTTGCCACCCGGCACGCACCTATCGCGCCACCCAAGCCAAAGCGACAGCCCGCTAGACACCGCACTCAACGCCACGCCAGTCATTAATTGACAATATGCGAGCTCATATAGTCGATAAAGCGCCTCGTGGCGATAGGCATGGTATCCCAGCTGCGCCAAGCTGCCACTACGTCGCGCGAGGGAGCATGCACGATGGGTCGCACACGAATATCGGCTCGCATGCCCTCCACAGTACGACGGTAGAGCATGCTCACGCCTAGGCCCTCCTCCACCATCGCCATGATGGTGTAGTCGTCAGTCACCTCACTCGTCACGTGCGGCGACAGCCCATGTGTCGCAAATGCATCGAGCACCAGGCTCTGTTCGCCCTCATCCAGCAGCACAAAGGGCTCGGACGCCAGGTCGGCGAGCGTCACCTTTTCCTTTGCCGCCAGCGGATGCGCAGCCGGCAGCAGCGCCACCAACTCGTCGTGATAGACCACACGCTTCTCGAGGCCTGCGGTAAACCCGCGCGCCGTAAAGCAAAAATCCACCACGCCGTCGTGCACCCACTGAGCGTTGCGCGTGTAATCGCCCTGCTTGAGGGTAAAGCGTACGCCCGGGTGCAGCGTACCAAAGTCGCGGATCACACGCGGCAGCACGGTACGGCTCACGTTGGTAAACGTCGCGATGCGAATATCGGTCGACGAAAGCCCCAGCAGCTCCTGGCGCTTGCCCTCGAGCTCGGCCTCGGCGGTCACAATCTGGCGCAGGTACGGCAGATACTGCTTGCCATCGCGCGTAAGCGAAACGCCCTGCTTTCCGCGCTCGATAAGCGTGGTGCCCAGCTCGCGCTCGAGCGCCTTGACGGCCTGGCTCACCGCACTTTGCGTATAGCCCAACTCGTCCGCCGCGCCCTTAAGACTGCCGCGATCGACCACCATACAAACAATCTGATACCGCGATGCCATCGTGCCTCCACATCAATGCAGCCGTAAAACGTTTTGCCAGCGCTTTTCCTAATGACATTAGCATTTCTTAATCATACTGAAGATACATTCGCTTTACTACATCCACATCTGGGAGCAGAATCCTTTTTACGAAACCGTTCTGTAACAAAAGGAGTCCCATGGATCGCAAAAAAGCAATCGCGCTCTCATTTTCCGTTCCCGTCGCATGGGGCTTTTCGTACCCCCTCATGAAGATCGGCATGGACAGTATGAACGCCACGAGCATCGTTGCGCTGCGCTGCATCATCGCCTTTGTGGCTTGCCTGCTGCTCTTCCACAAGCGCGCTTTCCGCATCAACCGCGACCTTATGGTCCGCGCTGCCATCATCGGCGCCATTATGGCAACCGAACTCACCTGCATGTGCCTGGGCTCCAGCCTCACCTCCGCCTCCACCGCCGGCTTTTTGCAGAGCCTGACGGTCGTGATCGTGCCGTTTGCCAACGCCGCCCTGCTGCGTCGTGCCCCCGAGCGCAAAGTGCTCGTCGGCACCGCCATCGTCACCTGCGGTATGTTGCTGCTCTCGGGCGCCGACTTCACCAGCCTGAACCCGGGCGCGCTCATCATGCTGCTCTCCGCTTTTGTCTATGCCGGCCATATCATTGTGGCGAAGCGCTTTGTCGAAGATGTCGACCCGCTGGCCCTGGGCGTTTGGCAGCTGGGCTTCGGCGGCTTATTCTCGGGTATCGCCGCATTCACCTTTGGCGGTTTCACGCTTCCCGGCACGCCGAGCGAGATTGTCGTTGTCGTCGCGCTCGCACTCATCTGCTCTGCCTATGGCTTTATCACCCAAACGCTCGTGCAGCCCCACGTGCCTGCCGAGACCACCGGCTTCGCTTTCTCGCTCGAGCCGGTCTGCTCTGCCGTCTTTTCGTTCTTCCTGGTCGGCGAGGTCCTGAACCCCATCGCCTTCTTTGGCGCCACCCTCATCCTCACCGGCGTCATGGTGGCAACCGTCGAGCTTCCGCGCCTCCGTGCACATGGACAGGCCCGTATGGCAGGAGCGCCCGAGCGCGTCTCGTAGACCCCGTTCTTCATACAGCCGTGTCATAAAGGCAACCGGTGCGCCTTTACAATAGATGCCAACAGAGCATCTACCATAAAGGAGCCCCATGGACACCGCAACCCGCGACCACAACATAGCAACTTGGTTGGGCGATGCGCCGCAGCCGGTACGTGACACTACGAACCAGCTGCTCGAGCGCATCGCCCTTTTGCGTGCCGAGCAAACCATCTACCCGGCACAAGACGACATCCTCAATGCCCTCGCCTACACGCCGGCCGACCAGGTCAAGGTTGTCATCTTGGGTCAAGACCCCTATCACGGACCCAACCAGGCAATGGGGCTGTCGTTCTCGGTCCCCGCGACGCAAACCAAGTTGCCGCCGAGCCTGCGCAACATCTATAAGGAGCTCAAAGCCGATTTGGGCTGCCCCATTCCCGCCACGGGAGACCTAACCCCATGGGCACAACAGGGCATCCTGCTCCTCAACACTACGCTCACCGTGCGCGAGCATGCCGCGAACTCGCACGCCAAGCTGGGCTGGAGCACGCTCACCGACTACGTTATCGAACGCTGCTGCCAGCTGCCCCAGCCGGTCGTCTTTTTGGCATGGGGCCGCTTTGCCCAGCAGATGGTCGAAGGCAAGCTCGCCGCAATCGGCGCGGGCAAGGCAACCGGCAAGTTCTGCCTGGCCTCTACGCACCCCTCGCCGCTTTCGGCCAACCGTGCCACGGCAGAACTCCCCGCTTTTATGGGGTCGCGCCCCTTCTCCGCTGCCAATCGGCTACTCGAACAGCACGGCTCGACCCCCGTCAACTGGACTTGCCTCAGCTAAAAATCGATACATCAAAAACGCGCCCGACGGCTTTCCATCGGGCGCGTTTCCTATTCGGGCCAAATAAATTGTGTGCGGCCGGCCTCGCCGCCATCGATCAGCAGGCTCTGCCCGGTCATAAACCGGTTGGTCACGCCCACAAAGTAGATCCACTCGGCGATCTCTTGGGCGGTGGCCCAGCGTTTAAGCGGCGTGAGCTCCATAATCTGGTTCCACAGGTGTTCGTCTTCCATCACGCAACGGTTGAGCGGCGTGATAACGCCGCCCGGGTCCACACTGTTGGCGATGGCCTGCGGTGCCAGGCGGTTTGCAAGGTTCTTGGTGTAGGCGATAACGCCGCCCTTGCTGGCAGCATAGGCGGGAAACTCCGATCCCGTATGTCCGCTCGCCGACCCCACATTGACCACGGATTTGATAGCCAGTGTCGGCTTGGCGGCAAGCCCCTCCCCCACAAAGGCGTAGTGCTCGGTCACGTTGATGGTGCCACGCAGGTTGGCAGCAATATCGTCGGCCGAATCCTGCGTACCGGCAACGTTCACGATTACCTGGGGTTCAAGGTCGCCTGGAAACGAGTCCGGCTCGCGGACATCAACGATCAGATGGCGGTAGCGCTCGTGTTCGATCGCCGCCGGCAGTAGATCAAAACCCACGACCTCGTGGCCCTCGTCCAAAAAGCGCTGCACGCACGCGGCTCCGATACCGCCCGAAGCGCCCGTGATCAAAACCCGCATACTCGCTCCTTAGGCGGTTGCGTGGCGCTCGAGGTACTCAGCGCCCACATTCTCACGCTCCCAGCCACGCACGACCTTGTAGCCCACGGGGCTCAGGAAGACCTCGCACAGCAGCTCGGCGACAGCGCCGGTCAGCGAACACATAAGGACCTGCACCCAGGTCCAACCAAAGAACGTGTGGCTCACCACAATGGCAAAGACCAGGTTGTCGATAAACTGGCCAACACCCGTGGACACATAGGAGCGGAAGGCGAAGCTCGCAAAATTATTCTTTTTGAGCATGCGGCCGAGCGACTGGTTGAGCGTGGAGTTAACCACGGCAGAGACGAGCATTGCCAGCGAAGAGCCCAGCACCACGTACCAGGTGCCACCGATGGTAGCGTTAAGGGCAGTGTTGACCTCGATCATGCCCGTGTCGTAGTAGGCGCCCCACATACCGGGCGTGAGCGAGCATGCCCAAAAGCACAGGCTCACGGCCAGGTTGACCAGCAGCGCGAGGATAGAGATTTTGATGGATGCCTTGGCGCCAAAGCGTTTGCAGATCATGTCCTGGCACAAAAACGAAACCCAGCTCACCACAAAGCCGCAATCGAGTGCCAGATACGGCAGGCTGATGAGCTCTTTGTTGGCCAGCAGGTTCATCATGATGACACTCACGAAAAACAGCGAAACCGTTGCCGCGGGAATGCTCCGCAACAGGACCTTGTAGTCCTCCATGACCTTCTTGATCATTATGTACTCCTTTGGTTTTAGGTTTAACGAGCAGGATATCGGACCCGAACTGCTCGGACGCCCCGGTCTTGAGACGACGGTGGGTATGATAGCCGCTCACACGGCATCAGGCAAGCAAACGGCGCGGCAGCTCCGCAGGGCCACCGCGCCGATGCGTTAAAACGCTACGTTGCCAAACTCCGACAGGATAAGGTCGGGGTTGTGGTCGGTTGCCCAATCCACGTTCCACGGGCTCGTGAACAGCAGCAGCTTGCCGCCGCGCATGTCCTCGACGCGCAGGGTGTCGCGCGTGAGCGAAAGGCCCGGGATATCGATGGTATCGGGGTCGTTCTGGATCCAGCGGATGTCCGTATAGGGCAGCGGCTGGCGACGAACCTCAACACGGTACTCGGCCTTGAGGCGGCGCTCGAGTACCTCAAACTGCAGCACGCCGACCACGCCCACGATGACGCTCTCCATGCCGGCACCCAGCTCGCGGAAGATCTGGATAGCTCCCTCCTGGGCAAGCTCCTCCATGCCCTTGACGAACTGCTTGCGTTTGAGCGTATCGACCTGCGTAATGCGAGCGAACATCTCGGGGGCAAACGTCGGGATCTGCGGATACTGCACGTGGCGCTTGCCGGAGCACACGGTGTCGCCGATGCTAAAGATACCCGGGTCGAACAGGCCCACGATATCGCCCGCATACGCCTCGTCCACGATGGCGCGGTCATCGGCCATCATCGAGGTACCCGTGGCAAGCTTGAGCTTGCGGTTGCCCTGCACGTGGAAGGCGTCCATGCCGCGCTCGAACTTGCCCGAGCAAATGCGCACAAAGGCGATGCGGTCGCGGTGGTTCTTGTCCATGTTGGCCTGGATCTTAAACACAAAGCCGCTGAAGTCGTCGCGGCAGGGATCGACCGGCTCGTTGGTGAGCGTATCGGTATAGGCGCGCGGCGTCGGGGCCAGGCGCAGGAACTCCTTGAGGAAGGGCTCCACGCCAAAGTTGGTGAGCGCCGAGCCAAAGAACGCCGGGCTTAGCTTGCCGCAGGCCACGGCATCCAAGTCGAGCTCGTCGCCGGCGCCATCGAGCAGCTCGATGTCGTCCATCAGGTTCTTATGGTTCTCCTCGCCGATGAGCTCGTCCATAGCGGGGTCGCCCAGCTCGGCCTCGACCTCGGCGACCTTCTTGGTGGCGTTAGCGTGGCCGTCGCCCTCAAAGGCGATAACGCGACGGGTCTGGCGATCGAACACGCCGCGGAAGTTGCGGCCGCTGCCGATCGGCCAGTTCATGGGATACGTATTGATGCCCAGGACATTCTCGATCTCTTCCATGAGCTCAAACGGATCGCGGGCCTCGTGGTCGAGCTTGTTCACAAAGGTGAAGATGGGAATGTGGCGCAGCGTGCAGACCTTAAAGAGCTTTTTGGTCTGGGCCTCGACGCCCTTGGCGCCGTCGATGACCATGACCGCGGCGTCGGCGGCCATAAGGGTACGGTAGGTATCCTCCGAGAAGTCCTGGTGGCCGGGGGTATCGAGGATGTTGACGCAGGCGCCGTTGTAGGTGAACTGCAGCACCGAGGAGGTAACGGAAATGCCGCGCTCCTTCTCGATGTCCATCCAGTCCGAAACGGCATGCTTGGCCGAGCTCTTGCCCTTGACCGAGCCGGCGGTCTGGATGCTGCCGGTATAGAGCAGCAGCTTCTCGGTAAGCGTGGTCTTACCGGCGTCCGGGTGGCTGATGATCGCGAATGTGCGGCGCGACGAGATTTCATCCGACAGGCTTGCCATGCGGATCCTTTCTTGCATTGAGTGCATTACGTCGTTGTAACCGCACTATTGTAGCCGCGAAATCTCGCTCTAGGGCGCCTATCAGGACAAATTCATCAGTCAGAACGTGAACGGCTAGTTATCGAAAGTATTCTGCAGCAGACTGTCTCAATCTGTAACAGCAGGCGACTCAAAACGGACCCAGATGTTACAGATTGAGACAAACGAACTTGTCCGCCGGCACAATCTCAATCTGTAACACCTGACCGCCCAAATTGGGTCTAGCTGTTACAAATCGAGATAAACGGAAAGGCAGGCAGCCAATGTCTCGTTCTGTAACATCTAGCCGCGCAAATCGACTCTTACTGTTACAGATTGAGACAAATAGGCAGGCGGGAAAATAACATCTCAATCTGTAACAGCTGGCGACCAAAAACGGACCCAGATGTTACAGATTGAGATTGTTTTGGAGCAAGCGCGGCGCCGATGGTCTATTCCACATTTAGCTCTTGCATAACTGTGCATAGTGTATATATACTGTGCTTACCGGTTATATACACGTGTAGCCCAACAGCTAAGGAGCCGCTGTGGACATCATCCTATCCAATTCGAGCGATAAGCCCATCTACGAACAGATATCCTCGCAGGTCAAAGCTCAAATCCTTTCGGGCACGCTCACTGCGGGAGCCAAACTCCCCAGCATCCGTACGCTCGCGAGCGATCTTGGCGTGAGCGTCATCACCACCAAGCGCGCCTACGCCGACCTAGAGCAACTCGGGTTTATCTGCACCGTGCAGGGCAAGGGCTGCTTTGTCGCCGAGGGCAACCAGGAACTCTTGCGCGAAAACCAGCTCTGCCATATCGAAGAGCTACTTGCGAAAGCGGCGAGCCAAGCCGAAACCCTGGGCGTCACGCGCGACAAACTGCACGAGATGCTCGACCTGGTAGCCCCCGAAACCATGCAGTAGCCATCTGAAAGAAAGGCTATACCATGCAAAACCTTTTAGAACTCAAAGGCATCTCACGCCGTGTGAGCGACCGCTTTTCACTACGCGACGTCACGCTCGCTGTGGAGCCCGGCCAGATCGTTGGCTTTGTAGGCGCAAACGGCGCCGGCAAGACAACGACCATTCGCGCCGCGCTCGGGCTTATAAAGCTCGATGCCGGCGAGGTGCACCTGTTTGGGCAGCGCTGTGGCGCCGACGCGCCCGATGAATCGCAACGCCATCTACGCTCCCGCGTCGGTCTTGTCCTGGACACGTGCCCCTTCCCCTCCACGCTCAGGGTGGGCCAGATCGAGTCGCTCGTAGGCCCGACGTACCCCACATGGGACCGCGAAACGTTCGCCGGATTCATCAACCGATTTGGCCTCGATCCCAAGACAAAGGTCAAGGACCTCTCCCGCGGCATGGGCATGAAACTGCAGCTTGCCTGTGCACTCAGCCACAATGCCAAGCTGCTCGTTTTGGACGAAGCCACCGCGGGCCTCGATCCCATGGCACGCGAGGAGCTGCTCGATGAGCTGCTTGCCTTTGTCGCCGACGGCCAGCACAGCGTGCTGCTCTCGAGCCACATTACGTCCGACCTCGATCGTGCCGCCGACCGCATCATCTGCATCGATAACGGTTCGATTGTGTTTGATCTGCCGCGCGAGGACATTACCGACCGCGCCGGCATCGCCCACTGCACCCAAGCACAGGCCGCCGAGCTTATGGCTTGCGTCGAAGGTGCCCGTGCCGCCCACCACGCCTATAGCGTGGACGTGCTCGTGCCCAACCGTCGCGAAACGCTCGAGGCCTTCCCCGAGATTCCCTGCGATCGGGCAACCATTGACGACTATCTGCGCCTCATGCTGAAAGGGGCTTCGAAATGAAACGCGCCTTTATGTCCGAGCTCGCTATCGTTCGCACGCTCGTCCCGAGCATCGCGGGCGTCGGCCTGTTCATATTCGTCGTGCTGACCCTTGCCAACGCATCGGACGGCGATTCCGGCATGAGCGCTGGCGCCTGCGCGGTCAGTGCCATGTCACCCATCATGGTCATGAGCTCGCTGGCCGGCTTCGACAATCAAAACGGTTGGGAGCGCTATCGCGCAACGCTGTCTCTCTCGCGTAAAGACATCATCTGCGCACGCTACCTGAGCATCATTGTCTTCTCGGCTGTCACGGCGTGCGCCGCCGCGCTTCTGAGCATCGTCTCCTTCCCGCTCTTCAACAGCGCAGGTATCCCGTTGACGGGACAGATTGTCTTTGAGATTGCAATAGCCTCAGCAGCATCAATGCTCATCTCCCTCATGATGGTGTTTTTGGCGCAGCCGCTGTTCTTTCGCTTTGGACACATGGAGGCGCTGCGCCTATCCGTTGGTCTGTTTGCCATGCTCGGATGCCTTGCCATGGCCACGCTGAGCTCCTCCAACCCCATCAGCAACTGGCTCATGTCGATTGCCGGAGCGAATCCCGATCCTGCCGTTCTTGGCTGCCTGTGCGCAGGAATTGCCGTACTGGCCCTCGCGCTATGTGCAGTCAGCTGTACCGTCAGCACCAAGGTTTATCAAGTACGCGATCTGTAGGCACGCGAAACTCGACCTATGCAGGCCACTATCGGTCGCAATCGCCCATCCGCAAATCCGTGACAAACGGCATGTCCCCGGCGTGCGTCACCGTGCTACTTGCGCAGCGGCTTGGGCAGTGGAATGCCAGCGGCGATGGCTGCGGCAATGATCATGCAGACGATGCCCTTGAGCGGGAAGCACATAAGCAGCAGGCCCACAACCATGACAGGCTGGCGCATGACCGCACCCATCGTCGATGCCGTGCAGACGGCGACGCAAAAGACCGGATCTGCGCCGGTGAGGATGGCAAGGCCATAGCCCAGGCTTACGCCTGAGAAGATAACGGGGAAGAAGTGACCGCCGCGCCAGCCCAAGTTGATAAGAGCGGGGGTCAGCATGGCCTTGACCAGACCGGTCGCGATAAGCACGCCGGCGGGAATGGTCAGATAGGTTTCCATGAGCACGTCGGCCTGGGTCTCGCCGGCAAACATGGTATAGGGCAGGACCGTACCACAGATGGCGAGCGCCAGCCCGGCCAGCATGGCCTTGACGACAGGACGCTCCCCTATTGCATGGGACAGCGCCTCACTTGCATGCTCGGAGACAAAGTACAGCCAACCGCATACGGTACCGACCAACGCCAGCGGAATGAGCCAGACAAGTTCCAGGTTGCCCACCTCGGCGGACTCGAACCTGGGCATGCCCATGCCGCCGCCCACAAGCTGGCCAAGCAGCAGGTAGGCACCCAGACCGCCGGCAATCGCAATGCCGTAGACCACGGTCTTCTGTGCCTTGGGCAGCTTGATGGTGATCTCGCCGGACACGGACTCATCATCGGCGTCTTCGCCCTGGCCGTCGGCGCTACCGGCGAGCGGTGCCACAAAACCAAAGACGGGCGCGGTAAAGAGCGCCGTCAGGGCAGCCTGGGTGCCCAGCAGCGTAAGCTCCCTAAACTCGGCGCCAAAGCGACGCATGCGGTCGCCGACCCAGCTGCACAGACCAGCGATAACGCCGGTCAGGCCGGCCTCCGGTCCAATGCTTCCGCCAAACAGCAGCGGCAGCAATGCCGCGAGCGAAAGCTTGCCCAGGTTGTCGTACGGGTAGCGCCCGTCTTGCTTAACCTTAGCCATCACCTGGTTGAGGTCATCGGTCTTGGTGCCTGTCATCTTTTCGTACAGACCGATTAACAGGCCGCCCAGCAGGCAGACGAAAAACGGGTACGGCAAAAAGCCAAACGGACCGCTGGCGAGTTCGGGCGACGCCGCGCCCAGCATGTGGGGGATCTCGGTCCACAGATAGTCGATACCGTGCTCCATCGCAAAAAAGAACAGCCAGACCGCGGCACCTGCGAACGCACCGGTCACGGCAACGCTAACTAAAAACAGCACGCGGTTTGTGGGTTTGGCAAGGTTGTCCATCGGGTCCTCCCACGGTCAAAGTCGACATAGTTACGTTTTATTGTAGAGCGAGCGTTGCCCAGACAAGCCAACCATCCGCGCTGCAAACGGCACCATTGGAAGCCATAGTGGGACAGGCTCAAGACTTATCCGTTGATAATCGAAGCAATCTCGCGCAAATCGGCGGCAAAGTAGATGCCGTGCTGGCGCCTCGGGCTCGAAAGCCCTTTATCAAT
The DNA here is from genome assembly GCA_900542335.1 of uncultured Collinsella sp. Classification (GTDB taxonomy): domain Bacteria; phylum Actinomycetota; class Coriobacteriia; order Coriobacteriales; family Coriobacteriaceae; genus Collinsella. Next base: position 29,118 of record UQNG01000006.1, on the reverse strand, counting down.
CATGTGCTTGAGCAGCGCCTTGAGGTCGTTGTAGTAACCGTCAAGGTTATACAGGATGCACGGAGCACTCAGGTGCCCCAACGACACCGCGGACATGACCTCGGCAATCTCCTCGAGCGTGCCCGTGCCGCCCGGAAATGCGATGAACGCATCACCGAGCTCGATCATCTTGTCCTTACGCTCGGCCATATCGCTCGTCACGATGAGGTCATCGATGCCGTCGTGCTGAAACTCGGCCTCTATAAAAAAGCTCGGCTCAACACCCGTCACGTGTCCACCCGCCTCGAGTACGCTATCGGCGAGCGCGCCCATCAGGCCCGATTTGGACCCGCCGTATACCAGCGCGTGCCCGTTGGAGCCAATCCAGTTGCCCAGCTCTTGCACCGCAGGCAGAAATGCTGGGTCGTTACCAACGCTGGCGCCCAGGTATACCGTGATATTCATATTCAGTCCCCCTCGTCATGACGTGCAGCGCCCGTTCTAGCGCTGGCGTCGACGATACTCGCGCACACGACGCGAAAGATCGGCGAGCTCGTCGCGATCGAGCTCTTCCAAATGCTCCAGATCGTCCATAAAGCGCGCCATGGTGTCCTTTTGGCGCATCTTGATGAGCGTATTGCAGTAGTTCACCGCCACGCCCGTGAGCATGGCAATGTAGAAGATGCTGATAACGCTCAGGACAACGGTAATCGCGCGGGCGACCGGCGTTTCGGCCGGGATATCGCCAAAGCCGATGGTCGAGACCGTCTCAAAGCTAAACCAGAGACCATCGCCAAACGTAAGGGTCGTGGGCTCGGACAACCAGACGGCCGTCGAGCACAGCAGATAGAAGACGAGGAACAGCTCCGTAATGCGCACGAAGCCCGCCTGGCGCAAAACGTCAGCAAGCGTCCTGAGCTTTTTCATCGCGACCCTTTCCACGGACAACCAATCACGTTCGCTCGGTATTGTCCCACGCCTCCCCCGCAAACGGAACTAGTCATTGGGGACGTTCTTAAATGACTAGTCAAACAAGAACGTCCCCAATGACTAGTCGCTTAAGAACGTCCCCAATGACCACCAGCTGCCGGCTGGGCAGGCTGAGCTGGTATCCTTATGCGGTAATGTCTCGATTCGTTAGGATTGCACGTGAGAGCTGCCGCTGTCCTTCGCTCAGTTATATGTCGCACCCTGGCCGTCGCGCTTGCTGCGTTCGCCGTACTGAGCACCATCATGCCCGCCCCCGCCTTTGCCGCCGGCTCCGATCAACAGGTCAAAACGGTCCGCGTTGGTTGGCTCGTCAGCAACGAGGGCTTCCAGGACGGCACCCCCGGCGAGCGTCTCTCGGGATGGGGTTACGAGTACCTCCAGACCCTGTCGTACTACACGCCCGGCTGGCGGTACGAATACGTCTCCGGCACCTTCACCGAGCTTATGGACATGCTCGAGACGGGCGAAATCGACCTTATGCCCAACATCTCCTACTCCGAGGAACGCGCCCAAAAGCTGCTCTTTTCCTCGAACCCCGAGGGTACCGAGCGTTACTACATCTACGCCAGGCCCGACCGCGACGACCTCGCAAAGGGTGACCCTCAAGCACTCCAGGGTCTCACTATCGGCTACAACCCCAGCGTTATGCAAACCTTCGTTGGCCAGCAGTGGCTCGCCAACGAGGGAATCGCCTGCACATACAGGGAGTATGACGGAGGATCCGATCTTTTTGACGCCCTCGCAAACGACGAAGTCGATGCCGTCATCATGAACGACACCATTTCGTCACCCGAGGCGTCGCCCATGTTCTACGTTGGTTCGAGTGACTACTACTTTGCCGTCCCCAAAAGCCGCCCCGACTTGATGAGCGACATCAATGCTGCCATGACGGCAATCGCCCGCGTCAACCCACGCTATATCGACGAAGTCAAATCTAACTACTCGGCCCAAAACAGCGGTTCATCATCGCTCAACGGCCCCGAACGTTCCTGGCTCAAAGCAAATGACAACACCATCACGCTCGGCTACATTACGGGCAAACTCCCCTACTGTAACGAAGACGAAGACGGCAAAATGGAAGGCTCGCTCGCATCGCTTGCGACGACGTTGCACGATAAATTTGGCATTACGGTCAAAACCGTCGCCTTTGATAGCTACAAGATGATGTCAAAGGCCCTGTCAAAGGGAAGCATAGACGTTGCGCTGCCGGTATACCGAGATTACTGGTTTGCCGAGCAAATAGGCGTTGTGCAGTCGGTATCGTTGGGGACCATGTCCCTCACCGCCATCCACACCGGCAGCAACCTGAACAAAGACCTCCAGAACATCGCCTGTACCAAATCATCGTTTATCAACAAAAATGCACTTGAAAGTCTGTTCCCCACAGCGACCGTAACTGAATACCAATCCGACGATGAAGTGTTCGACGCCCTCAGGAAGGGAACGGCGCACTGCATCGTCGCTCCCAGTTCACGCGTAAAAACCATTGGCGACCGTTACGATCTCGAGGACTGCGAGACGGTCGAGCTCCCTGACACCTGTGAGCTCTCGTGCTGGATTTCGCGCGGAAAGCCCGAGCTGCTGGGAATCATCAACAAGGGCATCATCAATGCCGGAGAATCGCTCTCCGCAAGCAATTTCTCCTCCACGTCGTACACGGCCCAGGAATCCAACGCGCTTCAATTCCTTTATCGCAACCGCACCGCCATTGCAGCTACCCTCATCGGTATGTTGTCGGTCGGCATCGTCCTGCTCATCTGGGCGCTCGTGCGCGCTCGAACCGAGCGCAAAAAAGCCGATGCCGCCAACGCCGCTAAGACGGCATTCCTCACGCGCATGAGCCACGACATCCGTACGCCACTCAACGGCATCCTGGGTCTTATCGAAATTGAGGAATTGAAAGACGGCGACATGCAGGCCGCCCGCGAAAGCCGCGCCAAGGCGCGTGTTGCCGCCAATCACCTACTCTCGCTGATCAACGACATCCTCGAGATGGGCAAAATCGAAGACCGCAAGCTAACTCTGGAACATGCGCCTTTTAACCTCAAAGAGCTCTGTGACGATACGCTGGTGCTGTGCAAGCTCCGCGCATCCGATAACGGCATCACAATGCAGGACAATAGTCTGCCGTACGCCACGGGGCCATACATGATCGGCAGTCCCACCCATATCCGACAGATCATAATCAACCTGTTAGACAACAGCATTAAGTACAACAAGCGCGGCGGCTCCGTCACCTTTAGTTCAAAGACCAAGCCACTCGATGATGGGCGCGCGCTCTTTTGCTTTAGCGTTTCGGATACCGGCATTGGCATGGCTCCCGAGTTTTTAAAGCATATCTATGAACCGTTTGCCCAAGAAGGTGACGATGCGCGCAGCAAGTTCCAAGGAACCGGCATGGGCATGCCAATCGTCAAGTCGCTTATTGAACTGATGGGCGGTACGATTGAGATTTCGAGTGAGGTTGGCGTGGGGAGTACGTTCAACGTCCAGATTCCGCTCGATATCGACAAGAACCCTCAGGCGCGGGCAGATACGGTCGAGGGGGGTGCTCGACTGCTCGCTCGCCGACATGAACGTGTTGCTCGCCGAAGACAACGAATTGAATGCCGAGATTGCCCAGACGCTGCTCGAAAGCGAAGGCATTGTCGTAACTCGCGCCGCCGATGGCAACGAAGCGGTCGACCTATACGTTGGCCGTCCCGCCGGCAGCTTCGATGCGATTCTGATGGACATCATGATGCCGGGCATGGACGGCTATGAGGCAACCCGCGCGATTCGTCTGAGCGAGAAGGTCGATGCAGCCGATATCCCCATCATCGCGCTCACCGCCAACGCCTTTGCCGAGGACGCCAAGGCGGCACACGATGCCGGCATGAACGCCCATCTGTCCAAACCGCTCGACTTTAACAAGCTCAAAAACATACTCGCCCGCATCAAGAAAAACGGATCCGTTTCGCTATAGTTTGTGCTCAACCACCACGCACGACCAGAAAGGAAACCAACGATGTTTAGGCCCTTACGCCGAAAGAAACGCGCCATCACTGACGAGGAAGCGCGCGAACTGCTCGCTACCTGCAAGCGCGGCGTCTTTGCCGTCAACGGCGACGATGGCTACCCGTACGCCATTCCCGTCAACTACTTCTTTGACGACGAGCACGACAAGATTTATTTCCATGGCGCCAAGGCTGGCCACAAGGTCGACGCACTCAAGCGCGATGACAAGGTCTGCTTTACCGTTTACGGCAACGAGTGGTACCAGGACGGTGACTGGGCTCCCTACGTTATGAGTACCGTGGTCTTTGGCCGTTGTCGCCTGGCGAATGACACCCCCGCGCTTATCGAGGACAAAGTCCGCCAGCTCGCGCTTAAGTACTACCCTTCTGCCGAGGAAGTCGAAGAGGAAATCGCCAAAGACATCAAGGGCGTCCAGCTCTACGAGATTACGATTGAGCATCTTTGCGGCAAGCAGATTCAAGAAAAGTAAGCCTCTCAGCAGGTCTGCGCCCAATTGCTACAGATGCTTTACCATGTGGGGCCTTCTAGCCAACTTGGCAGAAGGCCCCACATGCAGCGCACGCTTACCGTGCATTAAAAACGTAGCGGTCCAGGCGGTCGCACGCTTCCCTCACGCGCGAAAGCGGCAGCGCCAGATTCACGCGAATGTGGCAGGGCCCGTGGAACGGGCGGCCGTCCTGATACCCCACGCCCACGCGCGCCCCCTCGTCGAGCAACCACTGAATATCGCGGCCATGCTCGCGGCACCACTCGGTGCAGTCCAGAAACACCATGTACGTGCCCTGCGGACGCGAAAACGCGACGCCCTTCCAGTGCTTTTCTGCATACGTGCAGAAGTACTCGATATTGCCGGCAAGCACCTGGTTGAGCTCATCAACCCACTCATAGCCCTGCGGCTGGTAGGCACCGATAAGCGCATGCATGGAGAGGACGTTCATCTCGTTGTAGTGGGTCTTGTTGGACACGGCGCACACGCGGTCGCGCAGCGTCTCGTTGTAGATGATGTGGTAGCTGCCGACCAGGCCCGCCAGGTTGAACGTCTTGCTGGGCGCGTAGAGGGCAACCGTGCGCATGCGAGCATCCTCGCTCACCGACTGCGTCGGGATGTGCTTGTGTCCCGGCAGGATGATATCGGACCAAATCTCGTCCGAGATCACCACGCAATCGTGCTGGCGATAGATGTCCATGGCGCGCTCGATCTCGTCGCGCTCCCATACGCGGCCGCAGGGATTGTGCGGCGAGCAGAACACCGCGGCATGGATGTAGTTTTGGGCGAGCTTGCGCTCCATGTCCTCAAAGTCCATGCGCCACACGCCCTGGTCGTCGAGCTTAAGCGGGCTGTGGACAATACGATAGCCCGCGGCCTCGATGGACTTGGTAAAGCCGATGTAGGTAGGGCTGTGGACTAGTACCGCATCACCTGGCTGGACATACGCGCGTAGCGTCGACACGACACCGCCCAGCACGCCGTTTTCGTAGCCGATATGCTCCGGCGCCAAGTCCTCAACGCCGTTGCGACGGCTCTGCCATTCGATGATGCGGTCGAAGTACTCGGGACGCGGATTGAAGTAGCCAAACATGGGGTGCTGAGCGCGCTTGATGATGTACTCCTGAACCGTGGGCACCGTGGCGAAGTTCATGTCGGCCACCCACATGGGAATGCGGTCGAAGCCCTCGTCGGGTGCGTTCGGAGCCATACCGGTGATCTCGCCCCAAGAGTCAACGGCGATGGCATCCATGCCGTGGCGGTCGATAAGCGAGCTAAAGTCGTATTTCATGCTGAGCTCCCATGCAAAGCGGACTATTTTGGTAGGCGTTATTGTCCACCAGCATGGGCGACTTTGACATGGGGTTTGGCGCTTAATTTGACGGGTTCAGACGAATGGCTGGTTAGTCTTGCGCGTCGTTGACGGCGACTACGGTTAGCTGGGTTTTATCGACCGTAAAAGATATGTCGAGCCCAGCATAAGCTAAGTGGTAAACGCGGTTTGGCTCGTGCTTGCTGCCCGCGCGGCGCGGATCTTGGCAAAGGACCTCGACCAAGCCGGGGAGCTTTGCGGGCGGGACCATATCCTGCAGCGCTTGTGGAAACTCAACATCGAGCTCTTGCCACGGAGCACCCTCAATCCAGCCGCCGGTCGCATCCGGGTGGCAGTCCGCAAACGGGATGTAGGGCTTGATATCGTAGATGGGCGTGCCGTCGCGCAGGTCGGCCCCCAGCACATGGATGATGGGGCCGTCGTCGGTAAGCTCCACGCGGTCGAGCTTAACGCAGGTGAGCCCGATGGGATTAGGGCGAAACGGACTGCGCGTGGCAAAGACACCCACGCGCTCGGCTCCGCCCAGACGCGGCGGGCGCACGGTCTTCGACCACTTGACGTTGGTGCCAGACCTGTCCTGCGACTTGGCATCGGCAGCTATGTCGTTTGCCGTGCCGCCGGGCGTTCCTTTTTCGAAGCGCCACAACAGCCATAGGTGAGAGAAGGAGTCCAGGCCCTCAACCGCTGCATTGGAGGCAAATTCCGGCTCAAAGACGATGTGTCCCTGCAGATGAGGCGCCAAAAAGCTGTTGCGCGGAATGCCGAACTTCTGCGGCAGGTCGGTATGTATGCGTGCGATAGGTTCCATGCCGGTCATTGTACGGCATGGAGGTGTGGGGCGTTGCGTGCAATTCTTCGCCGCGGTCCCCCGTCGTGCAACCAACGGTTGCTTGGAAGGGCGCCTGCTGCCGCGTATGCTTAAGCCATCAACCAGCAGAAAGGAGCCGTTATGGCCTTTGCAGAAAAGCTCATCGCCGTCCGTCGCGCCCATCACCTTACCCAAGAGCAGCTCGCCGCCAAGCTCTTCGTCACACGCCAAGCCGTCAGCCGTTGGGAGCGTGGCGAGGTCACACCGGGCATCGACATGATGAAGCTCATCGCCGCTGTGACCGGCGAGCCCCTGTCTCATCTGCTCGAAATGCCCGAGCGCTATTGCCAGAGCTGCGGCATGATACTCACGCCCGACGACTGCGGCACCGATGCCACGGGCGCCGCGACCGACCATTACTGCAAGTGGTGCTACGACCACGGCCAGTACACCTACGACACCACGATGGAGGCAATGATCGAGGACTGTGCCCCGCGCCTGGCGCAAAACACCGGCATGTCACTCGACGAAGCCGTCTCGCTCATGGGCGCCGTCCTGCCGCAACTGGAGCGCTGGCGCACCGTGCAGGAAAACGAGGAACGCTACGGCGCCGAGGCTCGGGCGCGCTATGACGATGAGGCTATCGATGCAGCAAACGAAGCGCTGCTGGACATGGACCCCGAGACATGGAACGACATGAAGGAACTTGAACGCGCTATTTTGGGTCAGCTCTCGATTGCCATGGGCGACGGCGATGCGGATGGAAGCGAGGCTCGCAAGCTCGTCGCGATGCATCGTCGTTGGATTGGTCTCAACTGGGGACGCGAACCCCAGAACGAAGCGTACCTGGGCCTCGCCCACGACTATCTTGCCGACCAGCGCTTTATTGACTACTACGACAAGCCCTGCGGCGCCGGAGCCACGGCGTTTCTGGTACAGGCCATCGAGTCGTCGCTGGCCCGCGCATAGATTGCGGCGGCTTTGGGTATTTCAATCGAAACCGCAACCGATTGGAGACCTATGGCTACTAATCATGAGCTCGTGCTCTACGTTATGACCGGCTGCCCGTATTGCATAAAGGTCAAGCGCTTTTTGGCCGATAACGGCGTGACCATTCCCGAGCGCGATATCTCGACCGACCCCGTTGCCGAGCAGACGCTCATCGCCGTCGGCGGAAAACGCCAGGTTCCCTGCCTGTTCATCGACGGCAAACCGCTTTATGAGTCGAGCGACATCATCGCGTGGGTGCAGGAAAACCTACTCTAGCACGCGCGTCCCGTCCGCCCAAGGCCCCATCCCATACGACCTAAACATGTACACCAGCATCCAAAGTCGACATTTTTCGGCATCTTTGGATGCTGGTGTACAGCTTTTTGCAGGGGTAGTCATTGGGGACGTTCTTAAATGACTGGTTGTTTGAGACGGCCTTTGGATTATGGCTGTTTGAGGCCATCTGACATCTCTGGAAAGGGCTCCTTAGAGGACCGTGTTCAAAAAATGGCAAATATGAGTACTGCTACTTGTTTAGTAACAGCGATTTTAATCATTTCAGGGATCATTCAACGCCCCAAGCGCCCGCAGACGGCGTTATTCCTCCCCATATGTTCAATAAAAGAGACGCCTAATGGTATTAAATCTCATCAGGGACCTCATTTTTGAACAAAATGAATGCAACCATAATGGCAACAGTACTCATATTTGCCCTTTTTTGCACACAGACCTCCAGAATAGTCGTTAGGGACGACTCAAAATGGCAATTCCGGCACTTAGACGCTCTCTTCTTGAATGACTAGTTGTTAAAGAACACTCAGCGACTACTCCAATTCGCGACACACTGTGTCGCGAATTGAGCTGTTCTCACCACCGAAGACCGGTGAAAGCTCCTGGCCAGAATCTCGATAGTTTGTTAAAGTGCCCCATCTGCAGGTTCAATGAGCGCTCATGTTCCAGACTGGAAAGCGAAGAAATATCGAAGCCATCGATGCTCATTTCCTATCGAAAAAAACTAGTCAATACACGCTAATTAGCTTGATAAACTGCTTGTATTTTTGTCTACAAAACTGTATACAAAAAGAGATTCCGAGAACCAGCGCTCGACATTATGTCAATCGATAGGAGGCGCTATGGACGCTAAGCAGCTCGAAAAGATGATGGGGTTTGCCCCCGGAGAGTTGGAGAAAGCCGCGGAGGCATACGAAAAAGATGAGTGGCCGAAGGGTCGCACCATCAAGCTGGGAAGACCGCCGATCTCTGATGAGCCAAGCGTTGTTTTATCGACACGTGTGGGTGAGTCGGTTCTTGATGCGTTTGACGCAAAAGCAAAGCGCCATGGGCAGACACGCACAGAGCGACTCAGGGAGCTCATCACGATCGATGCAATGATTGCCTAGTTATCCACCGAGCCCAAAGACGTACGCCAGCATCCAAAGTCGACATTTTTCGACATCTTTGGATGCTGGCGTACAGCTTTTTGTGGGTAGTCATCGGGGACATTCTTAAATGACTAGTCGTTAAAGAACGTCTCCAATGGCTAGCTAGCCGTGGAAGCGGGCTATGGGTGCAAGTGGCTGCTCGCGAAAGACGCGCTCGACGGCGGCGCGGTATTCGTCAACCTTTTTAGTCTTACGTACGAGCTTGTGAACGGTAGCGGGGTCGGCGAAAGCGCACTTGGCGTAGAACCACCACTCCTTCATACGAAAGACCGCGTTGCCGCCGATCTCTTCTGCATAGGCCGCAAACAGCGTGTCGTGGAAGCGCTGCAGTTCGGCTGCCGTGGCAGCGGGACCGCCGTTGACCATACGAGCCAGAGCTGGGTTCGCGAGCAAGCCACGCCCCAGCATCACATGACGTGTGCCGGGATAGGCCTCCACCAGCGCACCCATGTCCTCAAGATCAAAAATGTCACCGTTGTATGCCACCGGAAACGGCGCGCGCTCCAGCGTCTCGCCATAAAACTCCTTGCGCGGCGTGCCCGTATAGCGGTCCTTTTGTACGCGAGGATGCACGATCAGCTCTGCCAGCGGCATGCGGCAATATAGATCGAGTACGCGCTCGTATTCGTCGTCGCTCTCCAACCCCAACCTGGTCTTGACCGATACCGGCAGCGGAGAGCGCTCACACACGTCACTCAAGAACACCTCAAGCTCGTCCAAGTTGCGCAAAAAGCCCGATCCTTTGCCCTTGGCAACAACCGTCCCCGAGGGGCAACCCAAGTTGAGATTGACCTCGCGATATCCCATGTCGGCGAGTACCTGTGCCGCCCACACAAACTCGTCCGCGTTCTTGGACATCAGCTGAGGCACTACGTTGAGCCCCTGGTTATTGGCAGGATCGATCTCCTTAAACGCCTTGCCGCCAAAGCGGTTTCCCACCCGCGGCGGCGGCAAAAACGGCGTGTAATAGCAATCGAGTGCGCCGAAGCACTCCGCATGCACGCGACGGAACACATGCCCGGTAATCCCCTCCATAGGGGCAAGCGAAAGAATCATCTACTCTTCTCTCATATCAACGGATGTGACAAAGGAACCGCCCCCTTGTTACATGCATTATGCCTTGTGCTCCAGATGATTCACAAGGCAGAGGCAGCAGCTTGACGATAATCACCCTTCCATCCGGCGCCTCATGCAACGAAGGTGAATGGTTTTCCGCGAAGTGAACGAGTGAAATCGGACCCTCGATGCATCGACACTTTTGGAAGGCCAATTCCTGCGGTTTTATCACTCAAATCCTGCGGTTTTAGCGTCGAAAAATGTGGGTGCTTCAGGGGTCCAAATTAGGTCGTTCACTTCTCGGGAAACCATTCACCTTCGATTTGCTGTTTGTGGGCATCGGCAGCGGCTTCATGCTCCAAAAGACGACGTTCGCGATCAAACGATCACCAACACCACGCTATTGACCGCCATGTCTGAACAACAGACACCCTCCACTCATCTATACTCAAGAGCGTGTGCGCATCGCCCCCGAAAAACGATGAGAGTCGAGGCCCCATGCAGCAGCTCACCGAACAAGAAAAGAAGCGCATCCAGCGATACTGCACATACCCCAAGATCGCAGCGACCGCACTCGTCATGTCGTTTGTAGCATGTCTGTTGATGTTGCCGCTCCAAATGATCAACGATATCGCGTTCCACCAAAAGGAATTCCAACCCGCGGGCATATATACCGCCATCGCGCTCGCCGCAATCGAACTCGCCATCTTTTGCTATTGCGCTCTTGCGCCGCGCTTTGGAATGCAGGGCAAACAGTGGAAGGAGCTGCAGAGTAGGCTTGCGGTAGTCCAAACCAACAAAGACCGCTCCGCGGAGGTCGCCGGGCCTCCTTACGCCATGCAGCCTGTCGGATGAATTTAAACAGGCATTTTTAGCCGGCTCCCTATATGAAGAAATCAGCATCAAGACGGAAGACGAATCTATCAGGTCGTACTATACCTTTGACACCGAGCCCAAAGAAGAGTTCGACGAATACACCCATCCGGAAATTAGGCTCATGCTCTCTGCAAAGAAGCACTAGGGGCTTGCGCTCTGATTTCCGCTCGCGAACGCCGTCCATATCTCAAGGTCTAATACTTTTCCCGAGAAGTGAACGGCTATATTTGGACCTCCGAAGCATCGACATTTTCAGACGTCAAAACCGCAGGATTTGGCTGACAAAACCGCAGGAAACTGCATCTCGAAAGTGTCGATGCTTCGGGGGTCCGTTTTTACTCGTTCACTTCTCGGGAAAAGTATTAGACCTCGATTTTGCAAGCCACTCAATGTGACAAAGGGGCTGTCCCCTTGTCACATTATTCGGAGCGTAGAGCTTCCACGGGGTCTTTTTTGGATGCGCTTCGGGCCGGCAGCAGACCGGCAACGACCGTCAGCAGCACCGAAATTGCAATGAGCACCAGCGCATCCTGCACGGGCAGGCTCATCAGATTGGGGACCTGTTTGGCAGCAAGCGCCCAGGCATTAACCGGGAAGCTCACGGCCACCACGACGACAATGGCAAAGACGCCGGCAATGAGGCCCTCGATAAAGGTCTCGGCATTGAATACGTTGGCCACGTTGCGCTTCGACGCGCCGATCGCACGCAGAATGCCAATCTCCTTTTTACGCTCCAGCACGCTGATGTAGGTGATGATGCCGATCATGATGGAGCTCACCACCAGGCTGATACTCACGAATGCGATGAGCACCAAGCTGATGGTGTTCACGATGTCAGTCACCGAGCCCATGATGATACCCATGTAATCGGTGTACGAGATTGCCTGTTCATCGTGACCAGCGGCTTTGACCTGCTTGTTGTACGTGTCGATGTGATCGAGTACGCGCTCCTTGGCCTCAAAGTCGCGCGGGAAAATCTTAACCGAGATGGGGTCTGTCTCGTCCGCATAGCCCAACGTGATCAGATTGTTGTCGTAGGTGAGCTTCGACGCCTTCGCATAGCTCATCATGAGCGAACTCAGGTCCTCGGCATCCATGTTGAAATGGATGGCACGAGCAAAGGCACTCGCATCCACGTGCATGGCGCTCGCCAGGTTGGCAAAACTCGAAGACATCTGCGTCGCTATCTGTCCCATGAGCCCCGCCGCGCCTGCCTTGAGCTGAGCTGACACCGTCGCCGCAATCTGGTCGTTGATCGACTTCATCACCTGATCCATAGCCTGCTGCAGATACGGAGCCAGCTGCTTTTGCACATAGTCGGTCATCGCCTGTTGCAGGCGCTCGGCCAGGGCATCGCCGCCGAGCGCCTTGAGCTGGGCCAGGATTTGCTGGGCTGCGGCATCATTCTCAAGATACGTCGAGAATGCGGCAGCGAGCTTTGACACGTCTTTAAGATCTTCGGGTGACAGCGCCTTAAACTGATCAGACTGCAAAAAGCTCTCAAACAGCTGGTTGGCTAGCGTTCCCACCTGCTGCATTTGCTCGGGCGTGAGTTCCAGGCCGTCAAAGATGCCCGAGAAATCTGGAGCCGGCGCTTTGGCCATGATGTCACCAAAGTCGATGTCCTTGCCAACGCCCGAAAGATCAATATCCAGGCCCGACAGATCGACGCCCGAAAGATCAATGCCGTCGCCGGCCGCACCCGAGAGCGCAGACGCATCAAACGAAAACGCGCTCTTGAGCGCCGCCTCGTCCACACTGAACATGCTGCCCAGATCAACGCCTTGCTTGGCCTCGCCTTGCAGTTCGTCGAAGGTTTTGCCCGTAAAGACATCCGTCTCGGGGTGGGCAAGCTGCTCTTGGACAATCTGCGAATTGGCGGCGCGCTCCATAAGCTGGCGGGTCAACGCATGCGTATAGGCAATGCCCGGAGACAACGCACTCGCGTTGGCTGTCTCGTTAGGTCGCACCACGCCCACAATGTGCACGTCAATACCGTCGGCAACCTTGGCAGCCATAAAGTCGGCGTCGTCAGACATGTCGGTCCACATGCCGGTCTCTTCGTTTTTGCGATAGGCATCGGCCGGCGACAGCACCTTAAACGTCGTGGACAACGCATCATCATAGGTAAAGTCGGCGCCGGTCTCGGGCGTCTCGATCTTACCGTCGGCCGTCATGGCACTGTTTACCAGATCGTTGAGCTCATCGATATCCAGCGCACCGATGCTGTAGAGCGTATAGTCGCCCACCGTACCGCGGCTCGAAAGCACCATCACGGCTTCGTTTGCGGTCGTGGGCCAATGACCGGCGACGACATCGTACTGGCTGTCGAGCAGGCTCTGGTCTTCAATCATCTCGTTAAAGACCGAGGTTCCCATGGATTCCATGCTCACCGTTGCCGCCGAGCTCGCGCCTCCGCTCATGGCCTCGGTCATGGCGTTGGGCACCAGCCGGACAGGCTTCTCATCGCCCTTGCCGGCACGATAGACAACCGGCGATACACCGTAGCCGTACTGAATGGCGTTGACATCTTTGTCGATGCCGTCGCCACCGGCATCGAGCCATGCCTTAAAGCTCGTCATGTCGTTAGACTTAACGCTCGCAAACATATCCTTTACGGCCGTAACCACGGGAATTTTATCGGTTCCCTTAGCCTTGCTGCCGGCACTGTCGTCGGACGAATCCACATATTCAGGCGAGTCATCATCCGCAGCCCCCTGTCCGCCCATCATGGACGACAGGTCGTAATCCTGCTTGGAAATGGTGAGCGGGTAGCTCGAGAGCGTATCCTCCTCGACCTTTTTGATGTAATTGTTCACGCCATTGGAGAGCGCCAGGATCGCCGCAATACCGATAATGCCAATCGAGCCCGCAAAGGCAGTCATGGCCGTGCGGCCCTTCTTGGTCATGAGGTTTCGAGCAGAAAGCCCCAGCGCCGTCACAAAGCTCATCGAGGTTTTGCGCGTAGGCTTGGCCTCGCGACGCGCGGCCTTTGCTACATCAAAGGGGTCGGAATCGTCGGTGATCTTGCCGTCCGCCAGGTTGACGATGCGTGTGGCATATTGGTACGCCAGCTCGGGATTGTGCGTGACCATGATGACCAGGCGGTCGCGCGCCACGTCCTTGAGCAGATCCATGACCTGTACGGATGTCGTTGAATCCAAAGCGCCGGTCGGCTCGTCGGCCAGCACAATCTCGGGATCGTTGATCAGGGCGCGGGCAATCGCCACGCGCTGCATCTGTCCACCCGAAAGCTGGCTCGGGCGCTTGTTAACGTGCTCGCCCAGGCCGACTTTCTCCAACGCCTCGCGCGCACGCTGGCGGCGCTCGGCATGGCCCACACCCGTGAGCGTAAGCGCCAGCTCAACGTTTTCCAAGATGGTCTGATGTGGGATAAGGTTATAGCTCTGGAACACAAAGCCGATGCGGTTGTTGCGATAAGCATCCCAATCGCGGTCACGGAAGTCCTTGGTCGAGATGCCGTCAATCAGCAGATCACCAGAATCAAAGTGATCGAGCCCACCGATAACGTTGAGCATCGTGGTTTTACCCGACCCCGAAGGTCCCAGAATGGCCACGAACTCGTTATCGCGAAAAGCCAGGCTCACGCTGTCGAGCGCCACCTGCGCAAACGACTGGGTAACGTACCTTTTGCAAATACCTTTGAGCTCCAGCATGGACGGCAACCTCTCCCACGCGGGCGCACTCGCCCGCTCTCCCCCGCCGTTCGTATTCGACGCGTTTGTCCTACTCTATCCCCATTTTCTGCCGGCGCCAGTGAGGAATGCAACGAAGCGCGCCAAAAAACGAACGGGACGGAGCCCAAAAGAAGAGGTCCCGAGCGGGACCTCTATATGGTGGAGCTTATCTTGAAAGGTAGCGGACTACTTCGCACAGCGGCGCACGATCCTCGCCATGCCTTACGCGTTTTCTACTGCTCGCTATTCGCAATCGCCTGGTCGATAAGCTTGTAGAGTGCTGCGCGCTGCTCGGCGGAGCTGATGGCTCCCACGATTGGATCCCCTACGATGTTGCCATTCTGATCGATGACATACGTTGTCGGGAACGAGAACAAATTTGACGTGAACTTACCGGCCTCGCTATCCGACTTGAACCAGATGTTCTTATATGTCACGCCCTTCTTGCTCAGCACGTCCTTGGCATCTGTAATCTCGCCCTTGTTGCCATCGAGCGTAAAGGAATTGACGCCCACGACCTGGCCGCCCTTCTTGGCAAGCTCCTTATTCAGGTCCTCAAGGTCGCCCAACTCACCCACGCACGGCTTGCACGTGGTGAACCAGAAGTTCATGACGGTGACCTTGTTCTTAGCGAACAGCTCGTCGCTGCTCACGTCGTTGCCATCCAGGTCTTTGCCCGTAAAGCTGGGGAACTTCGTCGCCTCGCTCGAAGCATTGGCACCAGCCGTCATGCCAGCGGTCGAAGCGTCGACGCTCTCGCCTTCGCTCGGCGTGCTTCCACAGCCGGGGAACTCCTTCTCCAAGCTCTCGAGCTTGTCCTCGATCTCCTTGATCTGCTGCGCACCGGCCTTGAGCGTCTTGAGCTCATCCGCCGTGAACTCATCCTTGGCGCCGTCGATGGTCTTGAGCAGGAAATCGCCGTAATTGCTGCCGTCCTCAATCATTACCGAGTCTTTATTTGCCGCATTGAATACCTTTTCCCACAGCGCGTTATCACTCGAAAGGATATCGTTCTCCTTTTTCATGAGCTTCGCATACAGCTCGGCGGCCTCATCGGCATTGGTCGGCTTCTGCGCAGTGAGTTCTGCGATCTTAGGATCGGAGCTCGCAGATTCGCTCGCATTGCCACTGGGCGCCGAACACGCCACAAGGCACAAGGCCAATACTGGCACCATAAACAGGGCCGCAATCTTAGAAAGCTTCATGGTCATTCCTCCGTTTTGTCGAAGCTTGTTTACTTTTTATCGGCGGTCAAGGGGAGCTTTTCCGCCGACACATCCAGGCCATAGCGATAGCTGATGGCGTCGACGGGACAGACCCCGATGCACTTTCCGCACCGGATACATTCGGCATGATTGGGCGCGCGGACCACATCAACGTCCATCTGACAAACCTTTGAGCACTTGCCGCACGAGACACATTTGCATGCGTCAACCCGAATCCCCAGTAGGGACACCCTATTCATGAGCGCATAGAATGCGCCGAGTGGACAAATCCATTTGCAGAAGGGGCGGTAGAACAAAACGCTCAGCACTACCACGGCAATGAGAACGGCAAGTTTCCAAGTAAAGAGATGTCCCAGCGCAGATCGAATTCCGGCATTGGCAGCCGCCAGCGGAATGGCGCCCTCGAGCACACCCTGGGGACAGATGTACTTGCAAAAGAACGGATCTCCCATCCCCAGATCGTTGACCACCAGCACAGGCAGCAATACCACAGCAAACAGCAGCACGACGTATTTGATATACGTAAGCGCCTTGAGCCTTTTTGTCGAAAGCTTTTTGCCGGGAATCTTATGAAGCAGCTCCTGCAGCCAGCCAAACGGGCACAGAAAGCCGCATACAAAGCGTCCCAGCAGCACGCCGAGCAAAATGAGCGTACCGGTGACGTAGTAAGAAAAGTTGAACTTGGATGAACCTACCACCGCCTGGAACGACCCGATGGGGCACGCACCCGATGCCGCAGGGCACGAATAACAATTAAGTCCAGGTACGCAGACTGTTTTTCCCGCGCCCTGATAGATACTTCCTTTGGCAAAGTTTGGCAGGTGAATATTGGTGACCAGCGTCGCCGCCGCCTGAATGAATCCGCGAAATCGGGCCAAAACATGCGACGCAGTGTTTTCTCTTTTATCCAATTCCGATACACTCCAAGCACAGCCTAATCGCTTTGGCCAGCACGGCATCCGCCTCGCCACGCATAACACCAAAGCACACCATGGCAATTCCGACGATCAACAAAGCGACCTGTACCACGGGTTTTACCGCTTTGAACAACTCGACCACTCCTTTCGTTACGCGACCATTGGACCATATCGACTATAAAATCCGTGTTAAGCGCGATTTGAAATGTGCAAGGAGACTGTTATGCGTATTTTGATCGTCGAGGACGAGCGGGCGCTGTGTGACGCAATCGCGCGCAGCTTGCGAAACTTGGCGTACAGCGTCGACTGCTGTCACGACGGACAGGAGGCGCTCGACCTACTGAACTTTGAGGCCTTCGACCTCGTGGTACTCGACCTCAACCTTCCCCGTATCGACGGCATGACCGTACTCAGGGAACTTAGGAAAACTGACTGCGAGACTAAGGTACTGATTCTGTCCGCACGTGGCGAAGTATCCGATAAAGTCGCCGGACTCGATGCCGGCGCCAACGATTACCTCACCAAGCCGTTTCATCTGGACGAGCTTGCGGCAAGGATTCGCAGCCTTACCCTCAGACGCTTTACACAAAGCGACATAGTTTTAACCTGCGGAAAGCTCCGCTTTGACACCAAGGCGCGCATCGCTTCCGTGGACAGCGAGGCTTTATCTCTTACGCGCAAGGAAACGGGAATCTTGGAATACCTGATGCTTAATCAGGGGCGACCGGTAAGCCAAGAGGAGCTTATAGAGCACGTTTGGGATAGCAGCGTGAACAGCTTTAGCAACGCAACCCGCGTTCACATCTCGTCGCTGCGCAAAAAGCTGCGTGGCGCATTGGGATACGACCCGATTCGCAATCGGATTGGAGAGGGCTACGTTATGGAGGATAGCGAATGAAAAGGCTTTCGCTGCAATGGCGCATAACGATTATGACAGCACTGCTCACGTGTGCAGCATGCGTGCTGACGAACTGCCTGGTCGGCTATACGGGCATGCGCTACATGGATGCCATCGGCAGTAACATCTCGGCCTTTAACGCAACCGGCGAAGATTCGCCCCAGGCGTTCGACCCAACGAAAGCGACCCCCGATGACAAGGTCACGATCGTCGTAAACGACGCACAGGAGTCTTTTGGCACGACAACCTGGTGCATCACGGCTGGAGTCACACTCCTTGGCGGCGTGCTGGCATACTTTGTGAGCGGTCGTGCGCTCAAACCGCTACGGGCTTTTGCCGCCCAGGTTGAGCGTGTGCAGCCTGACAACCTAAGCGAAATCAGACTCAGTGAAGATGTGCCCACCGAGCTACAGCGATGCAGCGCCTCTTTCAACGACATGATCGCCCGTCTTGGCGAAGGGTTCTCTGCACAGCGTCAGTTTACCGGCAACGCCGCACACGAGCTGCGCACCCCGCTCGCCCTTATACAAGCACAGATTGAACTATTCATCTCCGGGCACTCCTGTTTGCAACCCGAAACAGCCGAGCTGCTCGGCCTGCTACAAGAACAAACCGAGCGCATGTCTCGAATGACCAAGGTATTGCTCGAGATGAGTGAGCTCCGCAGCGTTCCTTGCGAGGACGATGTGGAACTTGGTCCCTTGTCCGAAGAGGTCCTCACCGACCTTGCGCCACTTGCCGAAAATAAGGGCATAGCCCTCAATTGTGCTGGAGACGCTTTAGTAATCGGGAGCGACACGCTCCTCTATCGGCTGGTGTTTAACCTGGTCGAAAATGCCATCCGTTACAGCCGCACCGGCTCGACTGTCAACGTCTCCATCAGCGACAGCGACAACCACGTGCTCCTGCGAGTCAAAGATGAGGGCCCGGGAATACCCAAGCAGTACCGAGAGAGCATCTTCCAGCCGTTCTTTCGTCTAGACAAATCCCGCAGCAGGGCATACGGCGGCGCAGGGCTCGGGCTAGCGCTTGTTTGGGAGATTGCAGCACTTCACGGTGGCACGGTAGAGGTCGAAGCAAGTTCCGAGAACGGGACCACCATGCTCGTAAGCCTTCCAAAACGATCCGCAGCGTTAACCGAACAGTAAAACGAAAGGGGTCCCGAGCAACAGGAGTACAATTGCTGCTATTGTTGCCAGCTGTTGGGAGATGGAAGATGGACTGCGATGGCTACCCATGCGTTCCCATGCCGTTGATGTGCACCGCCTTTGTGCCGGGGCAGATTGACGCTGCGGTTGCAGGCATTTCCGACCCCAATTCGCGCGCCATTGCCACAGCAGAAGCGCTGTACTTTCGCGGGCAGGCCACCCTCGCTGCCAAGACGGCGCGCCCCTATCTTGACGCCACCGATCCCGCACTGCGCTATTCCGCATGCTTTATCTGCGGATACGCCAGCCTGTCGCTCAACCGTATCGCCGACGCCCGCCGGTGCCTTGCTGGCATCCTCGATACGCCGGCCGACGAGGAATCGCCCGCCATCCACGCCACGCATATCCTGTTCGCCTCGGCCGCGAGCGTCCTGCTGCACTTGCCTTCCCCGTATTCTGCCGAAGAGTTTTATCCACTTGCGGCGCATCTACCCGAAGGCCTGCGCCTGTTCGCCAGCTACGTGATGGCGCATGCCCTGTACCTGCGCGGCGAATACGGACGCAGCCTGGGCATGGCGGAAAATGCCCTGATCATGAAACAGGGAAGTTATCCCATCTCGGAGCTGTTCCTGTACCTGGCAGCTTCCATGGCATGCATGAGCCTCAAGGACATCGACGCCGCAAAAACGCACTTCGGAGCTGCTTGGAACATTGCGCGCCCCGACGGCCTTATCGAGCTCATTGGCGAGCACCACGGCCTTTTGCAGGGGCTCATCGAGGCATGCCTAAAATCGCAATACCCTGACGATTTCGCACGCATCATCGAGATTACGTATCGATTCAGCTACGGCTGGCGGCGCATCCACAACCCCGATTCGGGCGAGGACGTGGCCGACGATCTAACGACCACGGAATTCACCATGGCCATGCTCGCCT
This sequence comes from uncultured Collinsella sp., assembly GCA_900542335.1. Taxonomy (GTDB): domain Bacteria; phylum Actinomycetota; class Coriobacteriia; order Coriobacteriales; family Coriobacteriaceae; genus Collinsella. The sequence goes on along the minus strand of UQNG01000006.1, from coordinate 9,316 downwards.
GTCGTGGGTGGACCAACGCCGAAATCGCATGCCATATGGGAGTATCGCCGGGCACCGTCAAAAACCGCCTATCCGGCGTATACGCAAAGCTTGGCATCGGCACACGCGCCGAGCTGGTCGCGCATATGTTGCGTTAGCGACCGGGCTGCCCGGCGTATCGAAAGCACTCCGGAGGCTTGACGCTTTCGCGCGCTTAAATTGGACACTTTGGCCATCGAACGGCACTACCGCCACGGGGCACCTTCTCGCAAAATTGGATTATTTCCACCGATATTTGCGGGATGGGAGCCCAAAATGCTTGATCGCCGTTCGTTACTTATCGCCGGAGCATCCTCGCTGGCAGGCATCATGCTGCCGCGCGTGCCAGGAAGCAAAAATGCATTCCTGCTGCCGTTCGCGCCCACCGAAGCCTATGCCGACGAAAAAGACCCCTTCAAGGTCTTGGTGCTCTCGCGCACCATGTTCGGTGTGGTCGTGGTCGACGTCGCCAACAAGAATACGCCCATCACGGGTGCCCAGGTCACGCTCACATCGCGCTATGCCGCAGGCAAGCAGCTCACCGCCACGACCGATGACGAAGGCACGGCCATCTTTGAGGTCGCCCCTCTTTCGGAAGGCTACGTGGACGAGGCAACGCTTCTCGACGCATACGACTTTAACGGCGGTATCTCCATTAGTATGGTGGGCTACCGTGATGTCGAGATTCCCCTTGCGCGTATCCAGGGCGGCACCGCCATTACCGCTCCCATGCGTCCACTCTCCGATGGTCAGCCGTACTTTCGCCAGCTCACGTTTGACGAATGGGACATCCAGTACGCCGAAGCCACGTTCATGGCATTGCCGAAGGACGACACGGCAAACGAGCAGCCCGATACGCACGCCTTTACCGTGCAGGCACATCTGCCACAGGGTGGACAGGCAACGCTGTGCATCAACAAGGTAATGCCCGCCACGGGCAGCTCGCCCGAAACCGTCACGCAGATTGGCCAAGTCAAGGCCAGTGCATCGGGTTCGGACAATCTGGCAACGTTCACACTCGAAGACAAGTTCCTCGATACGACATCGGGCCTTCTGGAAGAAGGGTGCAAGCTGCGCTTCGTCCTCGACTATCAGGGCAAAACCTATACACTCTCCTCCCCCATGGCCGTTGTCACCGCGCCGGCCGCAAAGGCGGAATCGGGCTCGACCACCATCATTCCCACCACTATGGACCAAGAGATCACTCCGTTTGATTTCCCAGCGGCGTTTCCCGGCATCGGCGGCAACAAGTTCACCTGCTGGATGCCCTCGTTCCCCATTCTGTTCGATTTCTCGTTTGCCGGGTACGTACTGTTTGGCGGAGGATACAAGCCGGTCGGCTACATGAACGATTCGGGTAACCCTGATCCAGAGTACTGGAAGAAGTCACCGCGCGAGTCGGGTGCCAAGCAGGCAAACCGTTACCTCGACGAAATGGAGGGGAAGTGGAATCAATATAAGAGTATGAGTGCCGGTTCGGGTACCGATCCAAGAAACACCAAGCTCCTTCGCCACCATTGCACGCCGCTGTTCACGATGGACATCGCCACACAGCTGTACGGCTCGCTCGCCTACGATTGGGCGGGCAAAACCTGGGGCGACAACAACGACCCCGCATACGGCAATATTAAGGCACTCTTCCAAGTAAGAACCGACCTCAATTGGACCGAGCAGTTTACCCTAGGACCGGTGCCGTTTTTCTTAAACGTCAACCCCTGGGTGCTGGCAAAACTGGCGCTCGCCGTGGGCGCCCACACGCACGGCAGCGGCGCGGCGTTTTTCAAGAACATTTCGCTCGACTATTCCAATACGTCGGGATCGTTCACCATCCAGATCGGGCTTGCCGTCACCTTTGGCGCCGGCGTTGCAGGCGTCGCCTCGTCTGCCGTGCGCGGCGCCGCATCCCTCACGCTGTTCATTGGGTACGAGAAGGCAGATGGACACCAGCTTCCGCGACTGCGCGTAGGTGCAGACGTCGATGTCGATGTGATACTCCAGTTTGTAATGTTCAAGTGGACCACCAAGGCTTGGTCGGGGTCGTGGCCCACACTCCTCGATTCGTGGAATATGTCGGTGAACAATGGCGACCAGTATGTGCTCCAGCGCTCTGAGCTCGCATTGGGTGGAGATACGCCTTATACGCTGGATGCCCGCTTCGGCTCGGCCGGCAACATTGAGGCGGGCGGCGTGCCGCAATTTATCGCATCGGCCACCATCGTCACCAACGCCGAGCTGCTCGCACGCGCCGAGGTTAAAGCCACTGCAAGGAATGTCGCGCCTACCGTACGCGATTGGGACCGGTCGGTCACGCGCATTGAGCTCGAGGCGGATGTAGAAAGCGACGACACGGGACAGATCGAGCACTTCGTCCACGCACTGATGGAAAACGACGAAAACGCCGCGCCGATGTATGAGTACACCTACATCGGTCAGGCAACGAACGCCGTTGCGGACCCCAACGCCAATTCTGCCGGCGTGTCGGAGGACGAGCGTGGCGGCATCAAACCCTCGAGCGACAACGTGCTGTTTGCTGGCGTGCTCAGCGAAGCCCACATGAAGCTGGCAATGATTGCCGACGTAGAATGCCTGTTCCGTATCGCCTCGGTGCGCTACGGCGACAATGGCCGCTCGCGCCTGGTGGTACACACAAAGGCAAACGGCACGTGGTCCGCTCCCACGCCCGTGGACTTTCCCCTTGGGTTTGGCGAGGGCGACGTGGAGCGCGACGGCACATACGATTACGACTTCGACGTGGTGGAATATACGGACGGAAGAGGAAACCAGGACGCCTACGTGCTGCTGGTCTCGGGCGAGCGCCCCGACGGCGACAACACCCTTTTCGATACGGCAAGCACAGCCGGCATACTATCCGTTGTGCGCCTGCGCATAAGCAACGACGGAGTTCGCGTGATATCGCACACGTCGTGGCGCAGCATCTCGCGCGGCCGCCTTCAGGAGGATGGCCACCATTGCCTGCAGTGCCCGCGTATCACGGTGGGCAAGACGCTGGTCGACGGGCGTCTGTCGGGCGCCTACCTCCACCGCCGCGGAGCCACCGCAGAAAAAGCGCTCGGCAGCGAGGCTGAGGTTGCGCTGGAGTGCTTTACCCTGTGGTCGGACGTTTCGGGCGACAGCCTGACGTTCCGCCAAGTTCTCCGCTTTCCGCAGGCACCGTCGAGCATCGAGCTGGGCGCACCCGAAAATATCAACGGCAAAATGGTGGTGCCCGTTGCGTACGAGACCGCAGACGGTTGCGGCTGTGCATCGTACGCCGTGATCGGCCAGTCCATTGCGGGCTGGGGCGTTATGTCACCAGATGCCACAGTACCCCACGCGGTGCCGTGGCCACAACATTCGGGCTTTTTGGCAACCGTCAACGAGCAACTGCAGCATATTACTTGGACGCGAGGCGCATCGGCATTTGCAACGCAGCCCGTGGGTGCCGCAGGCTGTGGCCCGGCATCGTTTAGCATAAGCAACAACGGCAGGTGCGTGCTCTATGTAGAGAACACCGATGGCAAGGTGGGACAAACCTACGACGAAGAAGGCAACCCGGTAGCAGTGATGGGCAAGCACTTCCGCATCTTCGCCAGCACCTTGGCAGGCGATCTGTTCACGGAGCCGTTCGTGATGTGCGAGCTGGACCATCCCGTCGATCAGATAACGACATTTTTGACGTCGGGAGGCATGCTCTCCGCGCTCGCCACGCACATTGTGAGCGCGGAGAAGAGCGAGGCAAATCTGCACGGCATCGAAGTTCCCTTGGTGGCGTGTGCCACTCCGATGGGCGCGATCGCTACCTCGGGCGCGGTGGTGCCCGGAGCAGCAGGCGAATCCTTCATGGTCACGGTGCGAAACGACGGCAACACCTTGCTGACCGCCGGCACGATCGATCTGTACCGAGAGGGCTCCAGCCAGCCGTTCTCCAGCGCATCCATCGGGTTCGGCGTGAACGCACGCATGGCTTCGATCTACGATCCAGAGCTTGCCGAGGACGCTTCGGCCAACGATATGGCACACGTAAAGTACGCGCTCGAGACGCTGGGCACACTTTTTGCAACGCACCCGCTGGTAGCCGACAACGGCAACGCCGTGCTGGCACCGGGTTGCACGGCACAGTTCCGCATGAGCTTCGCCATCCCCGAGAGTTGGAGCGACGAAGTGGGCAAACGCGTAACGCTGTATGCGAAGGCGCGTAATCTGGTGGCGCTCGATCCCGTAACGCTCGAGGAAATTCGACCGGGCGCAAACTCGGCGCTGGGTGCCGTACTGCACGAGCTTCATGTGCCCGACGCGGCATGCGAGCGCTCAGAAGTTCAGGTCGGCGTATGCGGCAGCGCGGATACGACAGGACTTCACGACGCCCCGATGACAGCAGACGGCGATGGCGGCTCGAGTGGCGGCGGTACTGACGAGAGCGGCGGCTCCGGCGGAAGCAGCTCCGGCAGTGGCAAGGACCACGGCAATAACAAGCGCTCCGGAAAAGCGGGCGCGCTTGCGGGCACGGGCGATGTCAACGCTCCCTTTACGGCAGCCGCTGCAGCACTCGCCGCGGCAGGCGCCGGCCTTATCGCCTACAGCGCCCGCCGCACGGCGCTCGAAACCGACACCGCCGATGAGGTCAATTCTGATAGGCCTCGCTAGCTCTCAGTTACCTTTGCGAGAGACGCCGGCTCGGCTCATCGAACATCAAATGGGCTGGTTCCGGATACCCAGAGCCAGCCCGTTGCGAATTAGATGTCGTCAGAGGAGTCGAGTTCTACCTCAATCCTGGCGCGGCGCTTTTTCGCCAACAATCCGCATGACACGTTTTTGACAAACGCATCCAACCGCAAACGCAGCAGGATGCATTCGACCGCTTTCAAACTTACTCAGACAGAACCGACTCAGTTTTGTCCGAGTAAACGCTGTTCCACCAAATTCCGAACGATTGTTCGATGGATTTCGTGTTGGTTGGAATCGTCTGTGGGCTGGGCTATGCTACCTTGACTATCTATATGACTAAAACGCAGCAAAGGAGCACCGAGAGAGCGAGTATGGCAAAAAACACCGCAAACTATGGTAACGACAGTATCCGCCAGCTCAAGGACGAGGAACGCGTACGCCTGCGCCCCGCCGTCATCTTTGGCTCGGACGGACTCGATGGCTGTGCACACGCTGCCTTCGAGATCCTGTCCAACGCCGTTGACGAGGCGCGCCAGGGCTACGGCAAGCTCATCACCCTTACCGCCTTTCGCGATGGCTCCATTCAGGTAGAGGACAACGGCCGCGGCTGCCCGCTCGACTGGAACCCTTCCGAGAAGCGCTTTAACTGGGAGCTCGTCTTTTGCGAGCTCTACGCCGGCGGCAAATACAACAACAACCAAGGCGGCGACTACGACTTCTCGCTCGGTACCAACGGCTTGGGTTCGTGCGCGACCCAGTATGCCTCCGAGTACATGGATGTCACGGTTTGGCGCGACGGCAACAAATACTCCCTGCACTTTAAGAAGGGCAAGGTCGTCGGCGCCAAGAAGAAGGCACTCGAGATTGAGCCCAGCAATGAGGACCGTACCGGCACCACCATCAAGTGGCGCCCCGATCTTGAGGTCTTTACCTCGATCAGCATCCCCCACGATTGGTATCGCGAGACCATGCGCCGCCAGGCCGTGGTCAACGCCAACGTGACCTTCCGTCTGCGCATCGAGGGCGACGATGGCGAGTTTTCCGAAGAGGACTTTTGCTACCCCAAGGGCATCGAGGACTATGTGCTCGAGAAGGTCGGTACCGACTACCTCACCGAGCCCTTCTTTATCGAGGCTGACCGTCGCGGTCGCGATCGCGAGGACCTGCCCGACTACAACGTAAAGATCACCGCGTGCATGTGCTTCTCGCGCACCTTCATGATGCAGGAGTACTACCACAACTCATCGTGGCTCGAGAACGGCGGTTCGCCCGAGAAGGCCGCCCGTAGCGCTCTGACCAGCGCCATCGATGCTTACATTAAGCAACAGGGCAAGTACAACAAAAACGAGAGCGGCATTAAGTGGCAAGACGTCCAGGACTGTCTGGTGCTGGTAACCAACTGCTTCTCCACCCAGACGTCCTACGAGAACCAGACCAAGAAGGCCATCAATAACCGCTTTATCCAGCAGGCCATGACTGCCTTCTTTAAGGAGCGCCTCTCGACCTACCTGATCGAGAACAAGGACGCCGCCAATAAGATCATGGAGCAGGTGCTCATCAACAAGCGCTCGCGCGAGAACGCCGAGAAGACGCGCCAGAGCATCAAGACCAACCTGCAGCAGAAGACCGACATGGCCAACCGCGTGCAGAAGTTCATCGACTGCCGCTCCAAGGACAAGAGCCGTCGCGAGATCTACATCGTAGAGGGCGACTCGGCAGCAGGCGCCATTCGCACCTCGCGCGATGCCGAGTTCCAGGGCGTTATGCCCGTCCGCGGTAAGATCCTCAACTGCCTGAAGGAGGATTATCCGCGCATCTTTAAGTCCGACATCATCATGGACCTTATGCGCGTGCTGGGCTGCGGTGTGGAGATCAAGGACAAGCGCATCAAGAACCTGGGCGCCTTTGACCTGGACAACCTCAACTGGAACAAGGTCATCATCTGTACGGACGCCGACGTCGACGGCTATCACATCCGCACGCTCGTGCTCACCATGCTCTATCGCCTGGTGCCCACGCTTATCGACGAGGGTTACGTGTATATCGCCGAGTCGCCGCTCTACGAGATCAACTGCAAAGAGAAGACCTACTTTGCCTACACCGAGCTCGAGAAGAACGGCATCCTCAAAGAGATCGGCGACCAGAAGTGTTCCATCAACCGCTCCAAGGGTCTTGGTGAGAACGATCCGGACATGATGTGGCTCACCACCATGAACCCCGAGACGCGCCGCCTGATCAAGGTGGAGCCCGAGGACGTCACCAAGATGGAAACCATGTTCAACCTGTTGCTGGGCAACGACGAGGCAGGCCGCAAGCGCCATATCTCCGAGCACGGCAAGGAATACCTGGACCAGCTGGACCTGCAGTAGCAGCAAATCGATAACGACGGCCCATAAGAAGTTCAAGAGGAAATCGTGGCAAAGAAGAAGACGAAGAACCAGCCAAAGAAAAAGCAGGTCAACGCCGAAAACGTCATCGGCCTGCACTCCGAGGTCACCGACCAGCCGATCACGCAAACGCTCGAGGTCAACTACATGCCCTACGCCATGAGCGTCAACGTCTCGCGTGCGTTCCCCGAGATCGACGGCTTTAAGCCCTCGCACCGCAAGCTGCTCTACACCATGTACAAGATGGGTCTGCTCAAGGGCGAGCGCCAGAAGAGCGCCAACATCGTGGGCCAGACCATGAAGCTCAACCCGCACGGCGATGCCGCGATCTACGAGACGATGGTGCGCCTGGCGACGGGCAACGAAGCACTGCTTGCCCCCTTCGTGGAGTCGAAGGGCAACTTTGGCAAGTACTATTCGGGCGATCTGAGCTACGCCGCCTCGCGTTATACCGAGGCCAAGCTCTCCCCCATCAGCGCCGAGATCTTCAAGGACATCGACAAGGACCCGGTCGACTTCGTCGACAGCTACGACGGTGCCATGAAGGAGCCGCGCCTGCTGCCCACCACGTTCCCCAATATCCTCGTCTCGGCCAACAAGGGCATCGGCGTAGCCATGGCGTCCGACATCTGCGGTTTCAACCTCAACGAGGTCTGTACCGCCACGATGCACTACCTGCAGGATCCCGACTGCGATCTGCTCGAGTACATGCCCATGCCCGACTTCTCGACCGGCGGCGAGATTATCTACCGCCGCGAGGAGATGGAGAAGATCATCGAGACCGGCCTTGGCAGCTTCCAGATTCGCTCCCGCTGGCGTTGGATTCCTGAAGAGCGCATCATCGAGGTCTACGAGATCCCCTACACCACCAAGACCGATGTCATCATCGAGCGCATCGTCAAGCTCTCCAAAGAGGGCAAGGTCAAGGAGATTGCCGACATCCGCGACGAGACCGACCTCTCGGGTCTGCGCATCGCCATCGACCTTAAGCGTGGCGTCGACCCCGACAAGCTCATGGCCAAGCTCTATCGCTCGACCACGCTGCAGGATTCATTCTCGTGCAACTTCAACGTGCTCGTCGACGGCTATCCCCGCGTTATGGGTGTGCGCCAGATCCTGCACGAGTGGGTCAAGTGGCGTATTGAGTCCACGCGTCGCCGCATTAACTTTGACCTGGGTAAAAAGTCCGAGCGCCTGCACCTGCTGCACGGCCTCGAGGCGATTTTGCTCGACATCGACAAGGCCATCGCCATCATCCGCGGCACCAAGCTCGAGGCCGAGGTCGTGCCCAACCTTATGAAGGGCTTCGACATCGACGAGACGCAGGCGGAATTTGTTGCCGAGCTCAAGCTCCGCAACATCAACGAGGAGTACATCCTCAACCGCACCAAGGACATTGCCAAGCTTGAGGGCGAGATTGCCGAGCTTGAGGAGATCCTCTCCAGCGAGGAGAACATCAAGAAGGTCATCAGCGACGAGCTGGCCGCAGTCAACAAGAAGTACGTGATGCCGCGTCGCACGGGCAGGATCGAGCCCCATGAGGTTATCGAGGTAAGCTTGGAGCCCGAGGTCGAGGAGTACCGAGTGACCATCATGCTCTCGCGCGATGGCTACCTTAAGAAGATGACGGACCGCGTGCTCAAGAAGGCGACCACGCTCAAGTACAAAGACGGCGACAAACCCTTTATCGAGTTCCCGTCCTCCAACACCCATGAGTTGCTGGTCTTTACCAACAAGAGCCAGGTGTACAAGTGCAAGGTTGCGGCGTTTGAGGATACCAAGTCGGCCCAGCTGGGCTCGTATCTGCCCACCGATCTTGAGATGGAGCCCGACGAGAGCGTCATCTGGGTCATCGACCCCGAGGACTATAAGGCCGACGTGCTGTTTGTCTTTGAGAACGGCCGCGTGGTGCGCGTCGCGCTTTCTGGATACGTCACCAAGACCAACCGCAAGCGCCTTAAGAACGCCATCTACGGCGGCAGCAAACTACTGTATGCCCAGGTGCTCAAGGAAGACCGCGACATCGCGCTGGTCTCGAGCGACTATCGTTTGATGAACTTCAACACGTCGCTGCTCAAGACCAAGACGACCACCAACACGCAGGGCGTCCAGGCCTTTACGGCCAAGAAGGGCCGCTCGGTCACCACCGTCGGCACAACCGAGGAGATCCTTGGCGCCGGCGTCTCAGCCGAGAAGTTCACCGCGCAGAGCCTCCCCTCCGCCGGTGCCCTCATGAAGGAAAACGA